>CAZDTI010000113.1:0-21231 GCA_964508085.1 uncultured Saprospiraceae bacterium
GATGATTTTCTATCCTCAGGAAATGCCCAATTACACATTGAATTAAAGAAAAAAGGTATATCGCATGAATATCGTGTCAATAACGGTGCACACACATGGTACTATTGGAGAGACCGTTTAACGGAAGGACTTGAATTTATTGGGACTTCTATGATCAAATAAGCTGCTTATAGACCCCAAATACTGAAAAGGTAAAACAGGTATATGCTTTTAAGATTTAACGGAAGGTAACCGCATTCAGAATTGCTAAAGCCTTTGACATCAAACTAGAACAAATATTTGAACTGGTATCAAACGAATAACAACCCTACAGCAAACACTATCATCCATACCTCCCTGTTGGTCGGTACGGTGAGTAGCCCAATCGTTCTCCTCAACCAAAAACTAAAATAGTAATCAAAACCATCAGATAGGATTGCTTCCCATTTGGGGGATCAGTTAAATCAACTCCTTCTAGTTCAACTCAAAATTCCAAACATGCTCTAAACCTTAGCAGCATTCCTATGCACGTTTAAGATCCATTATTGATACGGTTGTCAAAATCAACAGATATTACAATAAGTATTGATTCCTCTTTTTAAAACAGTAAAACTTACCGTTATTTTGTTATTTTATAAAACGATTTGCTTCCATTTACGTAAGTGACAGAGATAGTACCATCTTGTTACTTGAACGGCTTTATCTAAAAAAAACAAAAAATATTCCTTAGACTTAACTAAAACTCTATGCAAAAGCATTTACGATTCGTCTTTCTTTTGATATTCTTACCTCATGTTTTAATTGCCCAAATATTGCCGGAACCCTGTACCATTCAAGCAGAAATGAGCCTGGGAATTTGCTTCGACCCCCCGGGTTGTTGGACTTTTAGTGTTGAAACTATTGGCGGCATTGGCCCATATACTTATAGTTGGAGCAACGGTTCCACAAGCGATTCCTATGTGTATTCGAATCCACAAAATCCATATATGGGTTCTTGTGAATCCGTCACAGTTACGGACGGGAATGGTTGCATCGCAATTATTGGCGATGTGCATAATATACAGGATCCACCTACTTTTTCGTTGATGCCGGATACGATCTTGGCGGATCCAGGGCCAACAGGTTTTGATATAAGTCTTAATGATTTTATAGATACCGTATTTTACGAATTGGTACAGCCCACTAATTTTGGAACAATTGTTTTTAATGAAAATGGCTCAGGAACTTATACGCCAGATGGCAACTGGTGTGGCCCTGATTATTTTAGATATTTGGTGAGAGATACGATGTGCAATTATTCTGATATCGTTACGGCAACAATTATAAATGGCCCTTGTGCCGGGATTCTTTTGACCGATAAAGCCTGCAATGGAACTTGTACCGGAGGCGCACTTTTTTACAATCAGGGTGTTTTCGTTCCACCACTTTCTTATGCTTGGTCAAATGGGGAGACGGATGTTTTTTCAACTGGCTTATGTGGTGGAAATGTTTCTGTAACCATAACGGATGCTATGGGAACTATGGAGACTTATAATGCGGAGGTCGAAGAGGCAACCTTAGAAACATCGATCTTAGGACTCGACCAAAGTTGTCAAAACAATAAGGTTTTTTTGGAGCCTCAATACATTCAGTCTCCATCTGGTAATGTAGATTTCTTTTGGTCTGGCCCCGGGATTTATTCGTCCTTGCAATACGATACGACTCAACTTCAATACCCCGGTCATCCGGATAGTGTCAATGTTTTTCAAGTGATTATCAACTCAACCAATGGATGCTCGGATACGGCCTCTCACATCGTCAACGCTATTGATGCTCCGAGGATTAATGAATTAATTTTAGAGAAAATTGTCTGCCCGATTGATACCGTCGAAATACGCGCTTTGACATCAGAGGGGACACCACCTTTTTCATATCATTGGATTGGACCTTTAGGTGTTCAAGCAAGTACACCAGAATTCTCCTGGCCAAATGCCACTTCAGATTATTCCGGAACGTATAAATTGAAAATATCGGATGTGAATGGTTGTACTGCTTCTAAAAACAAAAATGTCAATATCCCGAACTCCTTAATTCATGCTGTCAACGCTTTAGGACCGAATGAAACGGTATGCCAGGAAAGTGATGTAGAACTTAGTTGGGGAACAACACAGGGTGGCTGGACAGTACCAGAAAAGGTAGAATGGACCGGCCCCAATGGATACTTTTCAAATGAGACAAATCCTATTGTCCAAAATATTCAGGCAAGCATGGCAGGATTCTATTTTGTAAAAGTATTTTACGGAGAGGACTGTTATGCAATGGATTCTGTGGAAGTATTTGTCTCCAATGAAATCGCATCTGTTACCGATCTTCAGATTATTCCACCAACTGGATGCTATACCAACGATGCTCAGGTTACCGTAACGATGTCCTTTCCACCGCCTTATGAAGTTGATTTTAGTTGGAGCGGATTCTATCCGGATTTTACAACAAACCCTTTTACAATTACGAATGCACAGGACGGGGATTATCATTCCATGGAAATTATATTAAATGACTGTGTGATTATTCAGGAGTTGGATATTCCTGAACCCGCCATTCCAAATATAGTTACCACTGATCCGACCTGCCTTGGAGAAGATGGGACAGGAACGATTCTTTCTCCTAATGCGCCACAAATTAGAGCACGATGGCAATTACCAGATGCGGCCTGGAATGATTACGAGGAAGGTCTTTTTATTGAAGGTCTTTTGCCACTTACGTACAATGTTTATATAACTGACTCGGTGACCAATTGCCAGTTTACTGAAGAAGTCACGCTGGACCCTTACCTCAATTTTGAAATTCTACCGGTGGATACTCCAAGTTGTACCGATACAAATGGAAGTCTTGAAGTCCTTGAATTAGGCCAAGCAGTGCCGCCCGTTTCCTATGAATGGAGTAATGGAAATTCTGGAAATCTAAATACTAATTTAGCTTACGGTTGGTACTCAATGACCATGACGGATGGCGATGGTTGTGAACGTCATGAAAATGTTTTCTTGCCTGCCGATGAATCCTGTTTCTCCGTGATCAGTGGAAACGCATATGTCAATTACGATTGTGATTGTACCGCAGATGGAAATGATTTTCCCTATGCGAATTTAAAAGTCTGCGCCCAAAACGGAACATACATAGATTGCTATTATACAGACAACACCGGAGCATATTGGATTGCAGCACCTTTTGAAGGAGAGTATACTTTGACGGTTTATCCGAACCACGATTTTTTACAAGAAGCTTGTTTTCCACAAGCAGTAACGGTGACCAATGATCCTACAAACATTAGCGATGTTGATTTTTTCTTTTGCAGTGATTCGATTACAGACCTTGGCGTTTATCCATATTGTGGAGTTGCCCGACCAGGGTTTAATCAAGATTATACTTTTAGAGTAACCAATCACGGAACTGTGTTTGCAGATACGGCAACCCTGGTGGTTGACTTGAGCGATGATTTGGAAATTATTCAAATTACTCCGACTCCGGAATCGCATAATCCGGCCACCAATGAGATCGTTTGGAATATTTATAATATCCCTTTTAATTCTTTTGAAAATTATAAAGTCAAAGCCATTGTCAACGCTGAATTAGGAGATGTTTTGTTGACGACTGCTGAGGTGATCACGAATAATGATGATGTGGCGATTGAAAATAATACCAGTTTCTGCGAACAGGAAGTGATAGGTTCTTTCGATCCGAATGATAAAACAGTCAGCCCGCTCGGTAATAGAACGGAAGGGGATATTTCGTTGGCTGATACATTGCTAACCTATACGATTCGCTTTCAAAATACAGGGACAGATACTGCATTTACGGTGATCCTTAGAGACACTTTAGATGCTGACGTTTTTGATTTGAATAGCGTAGAGCCTCGTATAGCAAGCCACCCATATCAGTTGGATGTCGAAGATGAAAATATCCTGGTATTCTATTTTGAAAATATAAATCTGCCAGACAGTACTCGTTCCCTGGAAGGTAGTCAAGGGTATGTCACTTTTGACATTAATCTAAAGCCGGATTTACCTTTGGGTACCGTTATTCAAAACAGTGCAGATATCTTCTTTGATTTCAACCTGCCCATTTCAACAAATACAACAATAAATATACTAACAGAAGATACTAATGGATATTCAACCTCAAGCAATAGTCCAGTTTGTGAAGGTATGGATGTCTTTTTAACAGCAACTGGAGGCGATTCTTATGAATGGAGTGGCCCTAATGGATTTGTATCACCAGATCAAAATCCTGTACTATATTCAACAATTTACAACATGTCAGGTACTTATACTGTAAGGATTAATAATAATGATGGTTCTATAATGGAATTATCAACTGATGTAATAATAAATAATTTACCAACTGCTGGAATAGATGGTGAACTCGAATTCTGTGATGGAGAAAGTACTACTTTAACAGCAAATGGAGGAACAGGATACAATTGGAGCACGGGAGAAAATACAGCTTCGATTGCAGCTACAAGTTCAGATGATTACTTGGTCACTGTAACTGATAACAATGACTGTACAGATACAGCATCAGTCACAGTAAGTGTCAATGAATTACCAACTGCCGGAATAGATGGTGATCTTGAATTCTGTGATGGAGAAAGTACTACTTTGACAGCAACTGGAGGAACAGGATACAATTGGAGCACGGGAGAAAATACAGCTTCGATTGCAGCTACAAGTTCAGATGATTACTTGGTCACTGTAACTGATAACAATGACTGTACAGATACAGCATCAGTCACAGTAAGTGTCAATGAATTACCTCCCGTTGATTTAACCATGGGACAAGATACATTCTGCATAAATGAAATTGAAACAGAGTTAGTGGGTGGAACTCCTGTTGGAGGGGTTTATAGTGGCCCTAGTGTATCTAATAACTTTTTTGATCCATCTGTAGCTGGACTTGGAATACACACAATCTCTTATACTTATACGGATGTGACTACAGATTGCTCAAATGTTGCAGAACAAGAAGTGATTGTACTAGATAACACAGCCTCTAACTGTCTGACAGCAGTTCAGAACATTGAAAATATTGCAATGGTTAAAGTATTTCCAAATCCATCGGATGGTGATTTTACGATTCTATTTGAAAAATGGATAGGTGAAGTAAAAATAAGAATATTTGATATTCAGGGGCGTGAGATTTATTTCGATGAAAGTATAGCCAATCTAATCCAGATTCAAAATATTCCAAGAGGAATTTTTATGCTTAAATTATCAAGCAATGAATTTAGTTTAACTCGGAAATTAATTATTCACTAGGATAATAATAAAGCCTAAGGAGAACAATGTGGAATCGTCAAGGCTCGCTTTTGCGTCGGCCTGTGTCTCCACTACCCTTAGTTTGCAAGCAAAAAAGGAAATGGGAACACCGAAGTTTAATAAAACAAATAGCACCCTCATAAATCTAAATACTGGAACATTAGTTCTATTTTGTATTGCGTTATATGGATTCGCAATTTTTCAAGACTATATTTTCTCTAAAGTTAAACATACAGGCTTTTATTGGTCAGACACGATGCTTTATAATATTTACTGGCTTTTTTTTATTCCATTTATGAAAATTGCCCAGTCCCTTTATAATAAATTTCAACCTAAATTGCTAACCAGCAAAATACTTTATGCCTTAAGTACAGGATTTATTTTTAGTGTGCTACATATATTTATTTTTACTTCAATTTTTATTTTAGGAAGCCATCTTATCTATTCTATACCTCACCGTTTTTTGACAATACTTAAAAATGCCATTTCAAATCAATTCCATATAACGGTTATTACATATTTAGTTAGCTCTTTCGTTTTTGACTATCTTAACAAAAAGATACCTACCCAAAGTCAAAAGACCAGCAACACCATTACCGTAAAAAACGGAACACGGAGAGTAAGACTAGACATTTCTACCATTCAATCTATCAAAGCTGACAGACCATATACCATGGTATATTCTAATGGTCAAAAATTCCTACACGGTGAGAGTTTAAAAAAAATTGAGCAATTATTAGATTCTCAGGTGTTTCTTAGGGTTCACCGTTCTACGATTGTCAATAAAAATTACATAACCGAATTGAAGTCAAGAAAAAATGGTGATTATGATGGCATTCTAACTAATGGAGAATCTGTTCGATTTAGCAGACATTACCGCAAGAACTGGAAAGAACTGCTAAACCACTAAGCTTTAAGACCACTCCATTTAGCCTATTTAGGCGTATTTGTCTTTTCAACTCAATAGATTTTTTGGACTTTTGGTGTATCAATATTTTAAGAGATATAAGAAAAATTGTATTGTCATCATTCAAAGGTTAAAGTATGAATTCACCATGTTTTTTAGACAAATCGATTTGGACTACTGTTATGTGGTAGCATGTCAAGCAAAAAAATAAACCAATCATAATTATGAATAAAATAACCGGATTTTTATTACTATTGTTAATTCTGAATTCATGTAATGGTCAAACAACTGAATATGAAGGTAGATTGGTTGGAGGGCCATGTCAAGATTGTGACGCTGCATTAGATTACAAATTACTAAATCTAAATCTCAAACCTGTTGACACCTTGCCAGGGTATTCTGCAACTAATCCTAAATTAAAAATCTCAGGTACAGTATATAAATCAGATGGAAAAACTCCTGCTGAAAATGTCATACTTTATATTTATCACACAAATCGTGATGGTATATACGAACCGAGTAAGAATCCAATTGGTTGGGAGAAACGCCATGGACAATATCGAGGGTGGCTAAAAACGGATGTTAATGGTAAATATACTTTTTACTCTTTTCGACCGACACCATATCCTCAAGCACGAGAATCGGAACACATTCATATGTATGTAAAAGAACCAAACAAAATACCATACTACATTGATAACTTTATATTTTTGGATGACCCAACTTTAAAGAAGGACGATATTGAAACTCAAAGAAAAAGGGGAGGTTCTGGATTGATAAATCTTAGAGAGAAAAATGGAATATTGATAGGGGAAAGAGATATAATATTAGGGTTAAATATTCCGAATTACTATGAATAAATAAGCCAACAAGTAACAAAAGTTAAGCGGCTATATTCGCAATGAAGCATCAATATATTAATGGCTCTATAACACATAGAGTAACATGGTGCCTATAATTAACAAAAAAATATACCCATATAAATGCAAAGTATATTATTCACAATATCAATCATTTTTTTGATTCTCCCAGATGCGACATCTCAAGAATCGAAAGACAAAGCAAATGAATGGATTCCAAAAATTGTAGAATATAGAAAATATTAAATTATGAGTAAAAGGAAAATTTTCAAGTCCAATTCAAAGCATTTTCAAATTTTGTATTTGTCATCTTTGTTATTTATAGGCATTGCGGTGTCTTTTCTTACTGATGATTTGACTCATGTTTTTTTCTTTTGGGGGGGTTACTCTTTTCCCCTTGGTTTTTATTGGATTCTCTTTACAAACATTTTATGAATTGAAGGATGGCAAATTAATGAAATTTACCACAGGCGGTAAAAATAGTGCTCCCTCATTAACAATAAATCTAAAAGACATCAAATCAACTAGCCTGATTTATAAAAAAGAAAAACTTATTGGGATAAAGCTATTTGATCAAACAAAATTTGAAATGGCAAGAATATATCTAGAAGAACCTCAAGATTTTTTGGATTCTTTAGATGAAGAAATTAATAAGATAAAATAAAACAACATGGAATGAGAAAGGCTGGGTCATGAACACAAGACATACGGCTATACATTTATAGGGAAACTTGGGAGAAGTGGGCAGCTGCACATCGCATATCGAATCGTAACAACTAGCATAAATTGAAACAAAGAGACAGTTATTTCGTAAGTTTAATTTTCAAAATCTTAATTTCGAAGATTAAAAATCTTTAGTTATAATATAAAATATAAGCATTGTGGAATAAGTGATTTGGTCTTTTTAGAGTGCTGGTTTTGATTTTAGACGAATCTGGAAAATCGAAGCCCGCCCGACCGAAGTCTTTGTCTTTCGGGCAGGTTATGCCTTAGCATAATGAGTATTTTATAGATGAAGTATAAAGTCAAAAATGGCCTATAAAAAACCATAGTATTTATGCTACCATGCTTAACTATTGTATTTCTTTTCTACATGGCAAAGTACAAATTCATCTAAAGTCAAAAAGGCTTAAGAAATTGAATTAGCTTTGGTGACTTAAATTCAAATTGCTGATGCCAAAACATTCACTTAGAGGATTACACCTCAATGAATCTCCCATTAGAGGTTTAATTCCATATGCTCGTCAGGCTATTTCAGATGGAAAAGAAATTTTTCACCTTAATATAGGCCAGCCAGATATCCCAACACCTCCAAACGCACTAGCAGAAATAAGAAAGGATTATAAGCCAATAATAAAGTACGGACCTTCGGAAGGTCTACTTGAACTTCGGGGTAGGGTGAGTGAATATTATGACAAACATGCTGCAAATCTTAAGGCAGAAGATGTCTTAGTTACTACTGGTGCTTCAGAAGCAATTCTATTTACTTTATTTGCCACCTGCAATGAAGGAGATGAAATCATTATACCAGAGCCCTTTTATGCTAATTATATCGGCTTTGCTCAAGTTTGTTCTATCAAAATAGTACCTATACCCACAACCTTAGAGAATGAATTTGCCCTCCCTGATCCAAGCACTTTTGAAGCTGCCATAACAAAAAAAACGAAAGCCATATTCCTTTGCAATCCAGGAAATCCCACAGGCCAGTTATATGAAAAAAAGGAATTAGAAGCGCTCGGAGAGATCGTCCTAAAGAAGGATCTATTTCTTATTGTAGATGAAGTTTATCGTGAATTCTGTTATGATAAGACCTTTACCTCTGCACTGTCTTTTGCTGACCTCACTCAAAACGTCATAGTCATCGATTCTATTAGCAAGTTGTTTAGTTCCTGTGGGGCTCGAGTCGGTTTCTTGATTACAAAAAATGAGGCAGTAAGGAAAGCCGTAATTAAACAAGCTCAACTTCGCCTCTGTCCCCCTTACTTTGGGCAGATTCTTGCCTTGGCCTGCTATAATGAATGCGAAGCCTACATTAAAAAGGCAAAGGAAGAATATATGATTCGTCGTGAAGTCCTCTTTAATGGGTTGTCCAACATAAAAGGAGTAGAAACATATAAACCAAGTGCAGCTTTTTACAATATTGTAAGCTTGCCCGTACCCGACTCTATGGAATTTTGTAAATGGCTCCTAACTGATTTCGAATTGGACGGTCAAACAGTTATGATAACTCCGGCCATCGGCTTTTACAGTAATTTAGAACTTGGACGAAAACAAGTAAGAATAGCCTACGTCCTAAAAGAGGAAGATTTAAAATCGTCACTTAAGATTCTACAACAGGCCTTGACGGTTTACTCTCAAGATCATAGTTTATGTTTATATTAGCTTCGGGTGAAGCTTTTGTCGGGATTGATGCCACAGCAATTGATGTAGGGAGTAAATCTCATTTTGTTGCCATAGGACAAAGGTTTGAAGATTTGGGATTTACAACTAATTGATTTTAGTGCTAGTTGTTCTGTAAAAACAAAAAAATGAGAATCATAATTGTACTTCTAATAATTGGCTTGATTTCATCTTGTCAAAACAACGGAAAAAAAAGCCTCAATCAAGAAGACAAAAAAGGTCAAACTTCAATTGAGGTCAATAATAATATTCAATTATTTAGAATTGCATACAATTTAGCCATTGCTGATAGCATAGATATTGAATACAGACCGTGTAATAATACTTTGTACAAAGCAACCAAAAAAAGATTGCTTTCATTTGATTTACTTAATTTGGAATTACAATGAAATTTAGTAGTCGAGTATAGCGGCTATAGCCGTTTTTATTTTGAGAACACCTGCTTAGTTTTTCTTGATATTTTTTTGTCTTATAAATTCTTCAGTTCTTTTAATTTGCTCTTCGAGATTCCATTTAAAATCGAATCTATCCATGAGGTGTTCTGCTATTGGCCCAAGGCCTATTTCCATTCTTCTTTTGTCAATATTTACCGGATCAAAAACAGGCCATACGTTAAAGCTTTTAGTTTCAGGATAATACTTCATCTGACCTCCATAAATTTGAAGCTCTCCATTGTCTGTTGCAATTCTATCTTCTGCTCTTACTAAAAATCTTGGCTGTAAATGCCCCTTTCTAACAGCTTCTTTCATCATTGGAAGGTACTTCATTCGAACTTCAAGGCTACTGTGTTGAAGGACATTGCAAACGGTTAAACTTCCTTGCTCCCCAATAATGTTTTCAACGGGCCATCCTTGGCTATCAAGAATAGCTGTAATCTTTTTTTCATTAATATCGTGATTTCTATGTGCTATTTCATTTTGTATTAAATATTCTTTTGAATCTGCCCCTTGTTCTTTCATTAAAGAATTAGCGAGTGCTAAAGCTTCGTGTTCGGTTCTAAAGATGGTATCTAGTATTGCAATTAGTTTTTCCTTATCGATCAAGCTTTTTTTTTCAGTTTGTTTATAGATTCCTACTGCTTTTTTCATGACCTCCATTTGGGTTTGAATTGAATTCCTCCTCTTATAGTCGCTTTTTGTTTTATAGGCTAAAACAACATCTATTGCTGGATAAATGGTAATATTTTGACCTATAGCTCCTTGGGCAGAATAAGCATTCTTCATTCTATAATCATTCGTGTTTTCTACTAACCACCACATATAACCATAACCCAAATCTAATCCATCCTTCTTAAGAAGTGGAACATTTTTTTGAGCCTCTACATAAGAAGTCCGTTGTTTGATTATTTCATTTACCCAATTTTCGGGGATGACTTGTTTGTTTTTCCATTTCCCTTTTCTAAGCATTAATAAACCAATACGAGCCATGTCTCTTGTTGAAAACCACATATGATATGCCGGAAATTTTGACACATTGAAGTCTCCATTTTTGGTTTGAAGTGATTTGTCCCAATCTTCCATTTCCAGAGGGATTGCTAATTGTGATTCTACTTCATCATAAATCGTACTATTGGTCTCTTGCTCAAATATGTATCCTGCGACATTAAAATCCCAATTATTGTACAACCAATAACTGCCTGGAGTTACTTCGCCTCTTTCTGGTGCAAACCTTCGAAAATCGCCACCATTTGATCCCTTCAAATATACCCCTGACCTTGCTGAGATTAAGTCTTTTATTGTTGCCTTTTTTTCAATAGGAAGCAGTTTGGATATATCCTCAATTTTTAATTCTTCTAGTGTTTTGTTAAGGTCTATTACACCGTTTTCAATAGGATTGCCAAAGAGCATGGACAATACGCTTTTTCTACAGGAAGCGATGTAACTATTTTCAGCTATATCTCCATATTCTAATATAATTTCACCTTTATGTACAATGACAAGCCCAGTAATATTTGTACTATCGATAATGTAGCGGGTAAAAGTTGATCGATCTTTCTCTCCCCAGCCAGCTTCTGCTGGGGTTTCATTGTTTGACCAATGTTTCTCTGGGTAAGTTTGAGCTTCGGATGAAGCATTTAATAAAAAAAGGAAAGTTAAAAGGACAACTGTCTTTTTCATTTCTGGTAAATGTTTAATTTTAAAATAAGACATTTTATTAGCACTCATTTTTGTTCTTCAATTTATATTTCTTGAAATTGTTTAAATGACGGAAATTGAAGACAATTAAGAAGTTTTGAATATGCAATATTACTGAATTTGAGCAACTCCAATAAGGAAAAACTTGTCAACTGCTCAATAGACTTGTGAACAGTAAATTTGATCTAAGTTTCGTTTCTATAAAAGTTCATGTTTTAGGTGAAGTAGCTATCCGACTTTTTTATTTGTCTAAGTTCCTAACAAGGACTAACTTAGTGCAGTGAGTATGCCTGATGGCCATAGGTGGTATGAATGAATAAGAAGCCATGAACACGGTATATGAACAGATAGCAGCCTATCGACAGGCCATTGTACACCATTAAAAATAAGACAAATGAAATGTATTGGAATTATTGGGGGAATGACATGGGTTTCAACTACAGAATATTATAAACTGATTAACCAAAAAGTCAATCAACGACTTGGAGGGCAACATTCTGCGAAAATGTTAATCAGTTCGGTCGACTTTGCAGAAGTGATGAGCTACCTATTAGATGAAGATTGGCAGAAGGTCGAAAATCTACTTTTAGAAAAGGCAGAAGAACTAAAATCGGCTGGCGCAAATTTTATCGCGATTAGTTCTAACACAATGGCAAAAGTTGGAAAAAGTATAAGTCAAAAATCGGGACTAGAATTAATAGATATTTTCAATTCGACGGCCTTAGAAATAAATAAATTGGGACTGAAAAAGGTCTTACTTTTAGGAACGGGCTTTACGATGAAAGACCCCTATTTCATAGAAGAGTTAAAGAAAAACAACGTTAAAGCAATAGTACCGAGCAACAACGAAATAGAACTTATTGATAAAATAATTTTTACAGAACTCACAAAAGAGATAATTACCAAAAAAAGTAAAAATACATTTATTGAAATAATTGAACGTTTGAAATCCGAAGAGGGGATAGATGGGGTCATTCTTGGATGTACGGAAATTCCATTGTTGATAAAGGCAAGCGATTCCTCGGTTCCAATTTTTGACACTACAGAAATCCATACAAGTTACATCGTTGAATATTCTTTAGCTAAAACGTTGTAGCATATTATATAAGACGGGATTTTCCCTACGGCAAACTCCACATATAATCATCCGTTTCAGAAAAAAAGATAAAAATGGAACTAGATAATTTTACGCAAAAAGATGTAAGCGAAACGGTAAAGAATAAATTAGAGAATTACAAAGGTGATTTTACCTATAGTAAATATTTACTTCCATTTAACTCAAATTATTTAAATGATTACAGGAAAAATCTCGTTGATGAAATTCTTATAGAAAAAAAAACAAAATAAAAGATTAAAATCCTGGAAATCATTCCTTCTTTTGACTCAGAAAGATAAATATTATTATGATTCAACGAACTGGAAGAAATATCTTGAATCACATGATAGACCTCTTAAATGGTTTTCTTTTGCGAAAGAACAAGACAATAAGAATGAGTATTTAGAAAGTACAATTTCAATAACAGCAGCAAAATGGTTAATTGGTGAAGATGAAAAGATAAAGAAATATCAAAACAGCAGAAAGAAACTTCATTTCTATCCGAGTGAAATATTTGAATTTGATTCAACCTTTGCGAAGTTGCCTTTTCATAAGAAACATTGGACCGCTTGGTCTTTTAAAGAATCTGCTATAAATGCTAACCTTCCCACACTTATGGTGAATGAAAGTGATGAAAATTTTTCTATTAGGGCAAGAATTTACAGATCAATAGGACAAAATTTTCATCCGGCGTCTATTCAATTGTTGCAAGAAGGAACATTAGATCCTAGTCCTTTTGCTAGAAGTCAAGCAATAAGATCTTTAGGATGGATAAAAGATCCTTCATTTATTGATGAATTGATAAAGATAATTCGTACTGATCCAGTAAAGGAAGTAAGAAGAGTAGCAAATAAAGCTGTTCAAAGAATAATTGGTTTTTGGACTTTTTATGGAGAGTGGTCCTCCATTGCACAAAACCCTGAAAAGCATTTAGAAACGATTAATAAATTATTAAAAATGGATTTAGGTGCTTTTGCTTTTGAAATTACAAATGCATTTAGAGACCCAGATTCCGGTTATTTAATAGAGAGAAAAGAAGTATCTAGAATAGCTGATAGCATTAAGAAGTATGAACTGAAATCGGACTGGAATTCAAGGAACGGTAAAGGAAGTTATCCTTATTACTTTTCTGAAGCGAAAAAAATGGAATTGAAATTATCAAAAAAGATATCCCTTAAAGCATTAGATAAACTAGCTCAAAGTAACTCGGAACAAGAAAATATGATGGCACTGAATTATATCAGTTATTATTCTAAGAAAGAATATATTGAGTTTGTATACAAATGCTTAGAGAGTAATTTAGGTGCAATTTCATGGAATGCAAGAAGGGTTTTAAGAAAACTAGGTGTTGGAGAGCTCAACCAAAGAAGAAAATATGAATCGGTATGGAAATAATAAATCTTGTAACAAAGGATCTATGGTCATAGCGCTTTCTGACTCAAGCAGCTATGTCACGGATGGAAATTGTTATGCCTCATCGAACCCTTATGTGATAGTAGATTGGTGAACTAATCGAACTGCTTAATCACTGATCTTTGATTCTGAATTGTGCAAAATTATAGCGGAAAAAATAAGCTAGTCAGAACCTGAAATTTATTTTGAAACATTAATGAAAATACTTATATTTCATTTGTTTTTTGCAATAGAGGGCTTTCAATCAATCCCATTAACTTAAGGAATTTCCATACGTAGAAGAAAGAAGCTGAATTCAAAACTAAAACTATATAAAATGAAAAATAACCTTCTAGTAATTATCTTACTAATATTTAGTCAAACAGTAAATGCACAAATACTTCAAAATACGATATGGGAAGTATACAATTCAGATGGAACTTTCCATTCCTATTATAAATATAAGTCAGACACCCTATATATCAGTTCCGATAACGTAAACTATTCCATATTATCTACCTTTGAAATAAATGGGAATAATTTTACTATTATTGATTTTATGAACCCGCCTCCTTGCTTAACCGAAATTGGAAGTTATACCTTTGAACTCAACAATGATACCTTAGATTTTACATTGATAAATGATGACTGTACCAGCAGGGCTACTAGACACACGACAAACATTTGGACCAACCAAATAATATGTACAACAACAGATCAAATAGAACCCATTGAAAATAAACAAATAACGACTTATCCAAATCCAGTTGTAGCATCCTTCTTTATAAACATAGAAGGTAGTACTAGAGAATCTAAATATAACATTTATAATCAAAGGGGAGAAGAAGTAATCTCTGGGCGCCTATCTAACGGAGAAAATAGGCTAAACCTTGATGAACTACCAAGTGGAATCTATTTTTTAAAAATTATGTCAAGTGATCTTTATATGACGAAAATTGTAAAAAAATAATCTGTACTTAATACCGGCTCTATGTCCTATTTAGGAAGGGGAGGGCTGAAGTGAAAGTACTTTGCTGCGGCACAGCGCTAAGCATTGTGGAATAAGTAACTTGAAATAAAATGCAATAATGAAAGAAAGAGAAAATTTCAATATTTCAGCATCGACGTTCTATGATTCATTATCAGAGGATTATCATTTAATATACAAAGACTGGGACGAATCAATAACTAAGCAAAGTAAGGTATTGGATTTCTTAATTGAAAAGCACTCAAGGAATAAAGTAAAAACAATACTAGATTGTACTTGTGGAATCGGTACTCAAGCGATAGGACTAAGTCAAATTGGTTATGAAGTTACGGGGACAGATATAAGTGAAAAATCAATAGAAAGAGCAATAGAAGAAGCGGGGAAAAGAAACTTAGCGATGAAATTTGGTGTTTGCAATTTACTGGAATTGGATACAAAGATAAAAGGGGCGTTTGATGCCGTCTTGTCATGTGATAATTCATTACCTCATTTGATTAATAGAGATGAACTCATAAAGAGCTTGAAAAACATTCTTTCAAAACTAAAAGAAGGAGGTTTGTTTATTGGAAGTATAAGAGACTATGATAAATCTCTTAGGGACAAGAAAAAGTCAACAGAAATAATAAAAAGAAGTAAAGATGGATATGAGACGATTACGTTTCAGCTTTGGGATTGGAATTTAGATAACACTTATACGGTAAACCATTTTAGACTATTAGGTATTAATGGTAAATATGAAACGATTTTAAGAAAGGTTAAATATAAAGCGTATACTCGTTCGGAATTATCAAGTATATTTCAAATTGCTGGATTTAAGGATGTTAAATGGTTAATGCCAGATGAAACGAATTATTTTCAGCCAATTATTATTGGAACAAATTAGCAATATGAAAACAGACCATGAAGCGATAAATAAATTGCATGAAGCTAAATTATATTTACATTTTTATGATGACTTATTATCCGAAGAGCGGACTAATAAGGAATGTCAATTTATTTTTGAAAAGTGTAAACTTCAGAAAAGAGATAGAGTTCTTGATCTAGCTTGTGGACATGGCCGTCATTCGCTAAGAATGAGTGAATTAGGATTGGAAGTTACGGGGGTGGATATGAATGCAGGTTTTATCAAGATTGCTAAGGAATTGGCCGTGAAAAGAAACCTGGAAATAGAATTCACTTTAGGAGATATTCTTGAACTAAACTATCCGTCTAATTTTGATGCAGTAATCCTACTTTATAATTCATTTGGTTTCTTTAATAAATTAGATGGCGAAATCTTAATCAACCGAATAAGTAAGTCACTCAAAATTGGAGGTAGATTATTAATTGATGTAAAGAACAAAGAGACTCTGTTGAACAAAACATCATCTAATAGCATTACTGAAAAAGGAGCAGATTTAATGATAGATAGATTAAGCTTTGACTCACAGAGTGGTATTGTAACAAATAAAAGAATCTACATTAAAGAGGAAAAGAGGTATGATACCCCATTTTCAATGCAATTGTATAATTATTCAGAGTTAAAAGAAATGCTAACCAAAAACAACTTAAAAATTACAAATGAATATGGTAGTTGGGAGGGAGACGAATTGAATACTAACTCAAGAAGATTAATACTAATACTTGAGAAATTTAAAGAATCTTAATGACCATAATATAAAAGGCTTAAAGCTAGATTGAAAATCGATTTTAAGAGATTGTTGAATCTGTTTTCAGGCTACCTATAGCAATCCCAGACCGCCAAGAGCAACAACTGAAATATCCGAAAAATATAAAAACAATGAAAAAAATAATCGTAATTTTTATTATTCAATTATTAGCGAATACTTTCATTTCCGCTACAACTTGGGAAACCGTAAGTCACGGTTTTTGGGAAGACGAATCAACTTGGTCCGGAGGAAACATACCTGAAACAACCAGTAGTGATACTTTTTTAATCAATCATCCAATTGCAATCACTCAAGATTTGATTTTTGAATCAGGAGCGGATATTCTTATTCAAGAGGGGGGTGGAATCTGCGGTCACTACAAAACAACTTTATTCAATAATGCACAGCTAATAACTTATGGCGTTTTGGAATTAGATGACTTATTTGTTGAAGGTGGATTTGTAGGGTGTTATGGCGGTTTGGTCATCCTTGCTTCTTCGGCTTTTTTAACGGGAACAGGAGCACAAATGATTGTAGACGGTGCTGGTGTTACAATTGGAGATTGGTTTGAATGTCATTTGCCATTGTATGATTTTCTATTGGGAAATCCCGTTAGTACAAATGAAACAGGGATTAGCCCCTCAATTGAAATTTACCCTAACCCATTTTCTGATAATATTACAATTGAAAACAAAATCCGTGAATTAATTACAAGTGACGAAGTGACTCTAATAAAGATACATGATTTGAACGGCAGAGAGGTATTTTCAACATCTTTGACGATGGAACCATTGAATCACTTTGATTTGGACTTTCTAACAAACGGAGTTTATTTTCTTACAATTACAAATAAAGAGAAGACCTATTCCAAAAAAATAGTCAAGAGCTAATTTCTTTGAAAATGGAAAAACGGACTTCAATAATATTTATAACAAAGTATACACGGCAATCAAGTCTAAACAGTGGTGACTGTGTGTATACAGAGGCGTTCAGCAAACTTAAAAAATATGCAAGATAGAATTAACGAAGTATTAAGTGAGATGGCAGCTCAAATAGACTTAAAAAGAAATGAGTTGTTAAAACTTAATGAAATTGATATTCAAAATTGTGATGAAAACAACAAGTCACTATACGACAGGTTGTTTATAGATCATAAAAAAATAGACGGGATGATTGATTCTTTGCATCAAGTGATGAAGAAAGAATCACCTTTGAACAAAACCCGATATTCATTTGAACATGAAAATGGACTAACCATTTCCAATAAAACCGTTCCTTTTGGAACAATTATGATCATCTATGAATCAAGACCTGATGTTACGGTTGAAGCCACAGCTACGGCACTCAAATCGGGGAATAGAATAATACTTAAAGGAGGTAAAGAGGCTAAAAACAGTAACCTATTCTTGCATGCCTGTTGGTTACATGCCTTATCAAAAGTAGGATGCCCAGAGGATCAGATTCGCTATCTAAATATGGATCGGGTTGCTTTACAAAAGTATTTAAAAGAACCAGATACCAATATTGATTTAATCATACCTAGAGGTGGAGAGAAATTGATTGAGTATGTAAAAAGCGTTGCACACTGTCCCGTTTTGGTAAGTGGTAGAGGTAATAATTTTCTCTATGTTTCGGAATCAGCGGATCTTACGATGGCAATGAATATCATTGTACAGTCAAAAATATCTAAAATTTCAGCTTGCAATGCACTAGACAAAGTACTAATCAATGAAAATGTTTCTGAAAGTTTTGTAAATGAACTAAAAAGTAAATTATTGAATAGCCAAGTGGAAATTATTCCATCTCCAACGGATGGTATTTGGGAAGAAGAGTTTTTAGATAAAAAAATAGTTTTGGCAAAAGTGCCTGACTTGAAAGTGGGAATTGAAATGATAAATAAATACTCCGGTGGTCATTCCGCATCTATAATCAGCCAGAATGAAGAAGAAGTTAATCAATTTATGCAACAGGTAGATTGTGCTGCAGTATACCATAATGCTTCTACAAGATTCACAGATGGATATCAATTCGGCTTAGGGGCAGAAATGGCAATCAGTACAGAAAAATTACACCACAGAGGTCCTTTGGGCTTGGAGGAATTAGTTACAAATAAATGGTACATAAAAGGAAATGGACAGACAAGACAAACCTAAATTATTACTAAAAATTGGAACCGCAACGCTGACCAAAGGAAAGGAAAAAATATCAAGAGCAAAACTTGAAGATTTGGCCATCCAGGTTGTACAGCTAAAAACAAAATATGATATTATTTTAGTTTGTTCTGGTGCTATAGCTGCTGCAAAACAGTTTATTAAGCTGGAGAAAATAGGTAATAACCTAAAGGAGAAACAAGCCTTAGCTTCCATAGGTCAACCCTTTCTAATGCGGTTGATTTATGATTCCTTTCGAGATTATGAAATACCTGTAGGTCAATGTTTGCTTTCTCACACCGACTTTGTCAATGAAACGTCTAAAGAGAATATTGTAAATACGATCAATATTCTTTTAAAGAATGGAATACTTCCCATTATCAATGAAAATGACACCACCTCAACTGACGAAATAAAATTCGGAGACAACGATAAACTTTCTGCACTAACAGCGGTCCTGCTAAAAGTTGATTTACTTGTTCTGGCCACTAATACTTATGGGGTTTACGATAATGATAAAAATACCATTAAGGTAATTGAGGATATTAATAGTGTTCATCGTTTTGTGGATAGCAGCTTTTCGAATCAAGGCACTGGAGGTATGCAATCAAAATTAGCCGCCGCTATGATCGCTCAAAGTAATAATATTGAGTCTTGGATTGTAAATGGTCATGAAAATTCATTTCTTCTAAATGCATTTAGTGGGAACTCCAAATTTAGTAGAATCATATCTGCTGAGAATAAATAAAAATGTTCAAGCTACTATACACTTTTCAAAAATAACCTTTATCTCCTCTAAAGTGTTGAGCGGGAAGGTGCTCCCCTTTAGGGGTTGGGGGTTGCGCTGGCAAAAAGTGTATAGCAGTCTAAAAAAAATTATACCTTCATGTTGCCAGAAGATATGGCGGAATCAAAACATAATAAATTCAAATTAATGAGATATATACTGTTACTACTTTTAGCTTTTGAAGGAATGCTATTTTCCTGTAACTCCCCCTCAGAACATTCAACAACACCGAAGGAACCAATCGACGAAAAATTTGAAGTAAAAAAGGGTACTAATGTCGCACATTGGCTTTCACAAAGTGATAGACGGGGTATTGAGCGGGAACAATTTTTTACAAAAAAAGATATTCAAAACATCGCTAAAATGGGATTCGATCATATTCGATTGCCAATCGATGAAGTTCAAATGTGGGATGAGGATGGCAAGCGACATGAGGATGCATTTAAATTGTTAGAAAATGGTATTAATTGGTGTATGGAATCCAACATAAAGGTGATTGTTGATTTGCATATCCTACGATCTCATTACTTTAATGCCAAAGAGAAACCACTATGGACCGTTCCTGCGGAACAAGAGAAGTTTTTCGACTTATGGCGTGATTTGTCGAAAACCTTAAAAAAATATCCAATTCATATGGTCGCTTATGAATTGATGAACGAAGCCGTAGCAGATGACCACGAATCCTGGAATCAACTTGTTGCCAGAGCGCACAAAGCCATACGTGAATTAGAACCGGAGAGAACGATTGTTATCGGTTCTAATCGATGGCAATCTGTGGATACTTTTGATAAATTAAAAGTCCCGGCTAATGATCCAAATATTCTTTTAAGTTTTCATTTTTATGAACCATTTATGCTAAGTCATTACAAGGCAAGTTGGACTTTTCTTAAAGATTATACGGGGCCTGTAAAATATCCCGGTGTGATCTTATCGAAAGAACGATTTAACAAAATGCCCAAAGCTATTCAACCCGAGCTAGAAGGATTTGTCGACAAAGAATTCAATAAGTCAGCGCTTTTCGAAATGTGGCAAGAACCGATTGAAAAGGCAAAGCAACTGGGCTTGCCGCTCTATTGTGGGGAATTTGGAATCGTCACTGATGCCCCGGAGCAGGATCGATTGATTTGGTATCAGGATATGATCGCTCTTTTTGAAGAGAGTGGAATCGGATACGCGAATTGGAATTATCGAAGTGATAATTTTGGCCTGCTGGATGGGGAGAATAGGAATGAAGCATTAATTGAAATTGTTACCAAGTAGTAAGTCCAAGTCCTACCATGCTTACTTTAGTGGGTTGCTGAATAATTTCGGCCAGGAAATGTCAAGGGAGTCTTTACCTTTATAAATAAAACCAATGAGAATCAGAAAAACAATTTATTCTAAATTAAGCATCTTAATACTATCCATTCTAACTGTTTTTAGTTGCTCTTCTGAGGTTTATAGTAAAAAAAGTAAAGGCTTAAAAGATGTTTCTTCAGTTGTCAAAGCGCCAGTAGACACTAGCCAATCCATAATTATTTTTGACACCATTCTTATAGCTGTGAAAGATGAGATGATTACTCTTTCTCCTAAACGTGATATTGAAGGTCAACCCTAT
>CAZDTI010000114.1:0-4611 GCA_964508085.1 uncultured Saprospiraceae bacterium
CCCTCAAAACGGCATCAAAAACTTCCGAACAAAACTCACAATCCCCTTCTGAGCCTTACCTTTCGCATCCGCATCTATCAACACCGGATCCGTATCCTGCCGCTTCAAATAAATCCCACTCAAAAACACATCCATGACATTCAACTCTGACTCCACATGAAATCTGGTGTTCTTCTGCCAAGCAATAATTCGACTCGTTGCAATACTCCCATCCGCTTTTTCTTCCGATCCAACAATAGGTTTACCTTCCGTCATTAACACTAGTTTTCCGGGACCGGTAGCCACTGTGAAAATGACTTTTCCCATTAGCAAAGAAGTCAATCGCAGACTTACAATAGTTGATAGTTTTATGCCTTCACTCATTCCGACAAAGCGTTTGAAGTCAAAGATCACCACTTCTCCTTGCTTGAGATCCCATTCTACAAATTCATTGCCGCCCATTGCTCGGAAATGTACGTCCCCTTCCCTACCCTTCATGACGACCTTATTCATTGCGTATACTTTCGCGTTCATGCGCCCCAATACTGCTTTGTTCCACTGGGGAATGGCGAACTTCGGCGCTCTACCACTGGGTTCAAAGCCTCGGGAAATATAAAAATCTTCACTTTGGGAACAGGGAATCGAGTAAGTATGACCACACTTTTCTAAAGTTCCAACAGGCATCTCGGTGCCCTCATCCAACAGGGTAACATAAGCTTCATTATCTGCGGTGAAAGCAACACGAGCAAAGACATAAAGAAAACTTTTGATGATCAGAAAAAATAGAATGAGGTTGCTGATGATATTAAAAAACAAGATGCTTTTAAACAGTAACATCATGGAAGTATACAATCCGGTCTTTATGTTTTCAATTCTTAGATCGATTTGTTTCAGTGTGCTTTTCTTAAATGCATTGATATCTCCTCCTTTCGCTTGCAGGGCTTTGACTTCCTTCATGAACTCTTTTTTCTCTTCCGAACGACTGTCTTCATAGCCGTCATTCATCCCTTCTTTTGCAATGTCTTTCACCGTACATTTGATTCGCCAGATGGGGCAATTCTCTAGTTTAAATTTTTCAGAGATCTGTGGCAAATCTTTAGGAATGATGGATTCAAAAGCATCACTTGCCGCTTTCGGAAATGCACTTTTCGCTTTGCCTGCTTTCTTAAAAGCTTTTTCCGTTTGTGCTTTTGCTTTCGCTTTTATCTTCTCCATCTCTACTTCTAAAGAAGCTTTGAGGTCTTTCTCAAATTGATCTCGCTTGTATTTCTTTTCTTTATCCGTAGAAACAACAAAGCTATAATTGTACAAGGCGTCCATAGACATCTTGTGCAGCTTACTAGAAGCGATTTCTCCCGGAATAATAAACAATAACATCGGTGACCAATACAGAAAAGTCTTCAAGGCTAAGCGTAGTGTTTTGGGCAAACCAATTTTTGAAAAAATCTGAACGTTTTGGAGAATAGCGAGATATAAAAAACGAATAAGCACACAAAAGAATAAAAACAAAATCAGCACCTGCCAATCTAACAATAAAAATACAATGACTAAAAAGGCAGCAAAAACTTTAGAACGAATATGTCCATTAAAAATAAAGTAGAAGAAGGCCAGCTTGTGCGCCACCAAATGAACAATCGCAATAGTAGTTGTCAAAAAGAAATTGCCCTCTTGCAAACGGGAGAAAAACAAGAATACTACAATTGGGATCAAATAGGGGATCAATCCAATCAAACGAATGGGTTCCTTTTTCCACCAAACGATCCATAAACCAATTGGCAAAACAACTATGGGCAACCTATAAATTATGGCATCTCTTTCTCCTAAGTGGCTAGGGTCGAATAAATCCAGGATGGAGCTTCCAAGCAAGGAAAACAAAGAGTAGTCAGCCATGACTGGCAATAAACCAATTAGAACAATGAAAAGGAAAAGTTGATCTAAATCTATAGACTTACTGAATTTCTGGAAGTATTTGTTCTCTCTCATTGGTTTGTTGAGTTATAGCTGGCTGATTCTTCGGACAATATCAACAAATATATCAAATGATCTTCGCTTTTTCTAGGTATTGAAGCATTCTCCTCAGCTAATCTAATAATTTGACTTAGTCTTGGTTTCTGACTGGTATTCAGTACGTTGAGTATAAGAATTTTCGAATTTTAAACATATTATTATAAATTAATATGTTATATTTTTGCTTTTGTCTTATATTTTTAACAATCTTAATATGAATTTCAGACAAAACATATCCTTTAACAAAAAGAAAAACAGGAAACGAACCATCTTTCAAAGTCATTTTCACTACGTTGATTTCAATTTAGACAAGATAAAATCTCATTATAATTCCCAAAACCTACCCAGAAAGTACTAACTGTATTTTCAATCATACCAAACACTTACATTTCTTCTTACAATAGCCTGCATTTATAAAATGCCGTAGCTCAGCTATAGCTTCAATATACTAACACCCAATTCAAGGAAAAGTAAATAGACTTAATCCGAATTATTTACTTCCTATTCAGTAAATCGATTCATCTATGAAACCTGTAAACATTCACTTTGTAACATTATTGTTAATTATAACAATGTCAAATGTAAGCTATGCTCAAAACTGTGATCTGGTAATAACCTGCCCCCCATCCAATTTAGCCTCTATTTCCTGCAATGAGGCCATCCCATTAGCAGCTAGCGATGAAGCAAGCTTCGAAAACCTAGGTGGAAATATTGAAGATAACCCAGGGGAATGTGGCACACTAATAATCACCTCTACTGACCAGGTGACTCCGGCGAATAATATTTGCAATGGCCAATTGCTTACCCGGACTTACAGTATCTCTGATGACAATGAACAGTTAAATTGTATCCAAACATTAAATATAGGAGCCCCCGGCCCGCCTGTAATCAGTAGTTACTTTTTACTTTGCGCAAAATATTGTTCGGATATGTTTCATCCGGATATCTCAGATATTCAATATACTACTGATTGTAACCTCGGAGCCATTGTAACCTTAGAAGGCCCTGTCCTCTCTGGCACTCCCAATTGCGATGGAACAATCTATACCTATACCTACGTGGTAACGGATGACTGTGGTGGTGTAGCTACTTTAGATCGAATGTTCATAATTGGCAATGATGGGCCAGACATTAATTGTCCGCCTTTTAATCTTATTTTATCCTGTGGGGATCCAGCCAATGACGATTATATTGCAACACATCTTAATCTGGCCTCTGCAAATGCAGCTTGTCAAGCTGGAGTAACAATTGAAAACGACTATAGCCCTTTTCCTGCACAGAACTGTACGAGCACCCAAGTTGTTACCTTTACAGCAATGGATGAATGTGGTCGTACTGCTACTTGTTCAACCACTATTGCCATTGTCGACAACACTGCTCCTACAATTACAGAAATCCCTCCTTCCGTATGCGACGAAATAGAATGTGGTGCAGACGAACAATATTGGTTCGATCACTGGATTGATTATATGCTAAGTGGTTTACAAGCTACGGACGATTGTGACAATAATGTAAGTTGGAGTACCAGTCCATCAAGTCCAGTGTTAAATACAGAATGTAATGCTTCTGGGATTGCAGTAACGACTGTCACTTTTTTAGCAACAGATTTTTGTGGTAATACCAATAGTACAACTGCAGATTTCACCATAGAAAATACAGCCCCTGCTTATTTTGCAAATGTGCCGCCTGATCAAACTATTTCCTGCGATCCTTCCCCAACTTTTGGTCCAAATCCGGATATTCTAGAACCTTGTGAAACGATCTTGACTTCTTCTGACAGTTCGGATCCGACCGATCCCTGTGCTGTTTTAATGACACGTACCTGGCTCGCAACAGATGAATGTGGCGGTTTAACTAGAAGCACCTCGCAGGTTCTTACCATTATAGACGATCAAGCACCAGTCTTCACCAGTATTCCTTCTAGCATTGACATTCCTTGTGATGAAACACCACTATTCGGTACGCCTATTGCTCAAGATGCTTGTAATGATATTCAGATTTCCTCTGAAGACAGTAGCTCAGGAAATAATTGTAGTGGCAGTGTTACAAGAACTTGGACTGCAACAGATATATGTGGCAATAGTTCAACAGCGAGTCAAACGATTAGTTTTTCTGATGAAGAAGCTCCAGTTTTCACTTTTATTCCATCCTCTAATAATCTGAGCTGTTCTTCCAATGCTGTTTTCGGAACTCCTTCTATAACTGACAATTGTAATGTGTTTTCTATTTCTGAGAATGATAGCGCAACTGGAGATGACTGCTCTGGAAGCATTACTAGAACATGGATTGCTACAGATGTTTGTGGTAATTCTTCAACAGCAAGTCAAACCATTACTTATACTGATTCCACTCCTCCAACTTTTGGAAGCATTCCGCCAAACACCTCCGTTTCTTGTCTAGCAGATGTTTTACTCGGAACTACAACAGCTACTGATGATTGTGGTAATGCACAAGTTGCTTTTATTGATTCAAGTACAGGGAATAGTTGTACTGGTACGGTTACTAGAACTTGGACCGCTACTGATGATTGCGGTAACACCGCCACCACAAGCCAAACCATAACTTATAATGACAACAATCCTCCTACATTCTCTAACATTCCTGATGACGAAACTGTTTCTTGCT
>CAZDTI010000114.1:4711-16697 GCA_964508085.1 uncultured Saprospiraceae bacterium
GCTTCGGTACACCTACTGCCATGGATGACTGTGTCAATGTAACGATTACATCCACCGATTCTAACACCGGGAATAGTTGTATGGGATCTGTCACTAGAACTTGGACCGCTACTGATGATTGTGGGAATATGGCAACCGAAAGTCAAACAATAACATTTAGCGATACTGAAGGACCGATGGTCGATGGTTGTGACGATAATTCCCTCTTATTAGTAATTGGAGAAGGTCTAGAACCATTGCCGCCCTTTTTCATTCTAACTTGTTCGTTACCAGCAACTGTCGATTTTTCTGCTACGGATAACTGTAGCGACGATCTTAATTTACTTTTCGATTATACACTTGATTTATTTATGGATGGAACGATAGATACTTCAGACAATGATTTGCCTAATAATTCAAGTTTATTAATCGAATATCCAATAGGCATTCACTTGCTAACTTATACTGTAACAGACGACTGTGATAATCAAACGACTTGCACTAAAACAATTGAAGTGAGGGACGAGGTGTCCCCAACAATTTTTTGTCTTCAAAGGACAGCAGTGTTAGACCCCGTAACAGGTACTGTTACATTTGAGCCATCAGATATGGCTTCTAATTTTATTGAGTGTGAATTGGAATCTACAAAATTCTTATTAAATGATGGGAGCATAGTTGACAATGTTGTCTTTGAATGTGCCGACTATATTGGATCTGCGCCTACTCACGAAATTTTCATGACGGTTATAGCAACAGATATTTGGGGTAATATCAGTACCTGTGGAAATTTCGTAACCTTGGCATTACCTTCTCCTGACTTTTGTAATACTCCTCCTACGTTCGTGCAAACCGATGGAACTCTATTTACCGAGTCAATGGAAATGGTAGAGGGTGTAAATGTAATGTTAGAGGGAGCAGTAGAAGAGACGAGTACCACATCAGCAGACGGACAGTATAGCTTTAATGATTTACCAATGGATTTGAATTATAGTATTACGCCTTCCTTAAATGAAGATCATTTGAATGGAGTGAGTACCTATGATATTGTTTTGATAAGCAGACACATTCTTGGTTTGGAGCTTTTAGATTCGCCTTATAAAAGAATTGCAGCGGATATAAATAATTCAGGATCCATCACAACTTTTGATTTGGTAGAATTGCGCAAACTCATTTTGTTTATAGATACAGAATTTCAGCAAAATGAGTCCTGGCGTTTTGTTCCAGCAGATTTTCTTTTCCCGGAACCATCCAATCCTTTCCTTACGATTTTTCCGGAGCAGGAGTTTATCAATGGCTTAAGTCAAAATGAAGAGATAGATTTTGTAGCGATTAAAATAGGTGATGTGAACCAAACTGTTGTCCCTAATGGGTTACTAGCACCAGAGGAAAGAGATTTTAAGGGACAACTTGTATTTGGAGTAGAAGATGTGGAGATTTCTGCGAATGAAACCTATGAAGTGGCTTTTACTGCGGAGAATTTCGAGCAAATTCAAGGCTACCAATTCAGCCTTCAATTCGATCAACAATTGGTTAGTTTTATCGATTTAAAGATGGGAAGCTTGCCTGGATTGTCCCTAGCTAACTTTGGTTTGAGTTTGCTACCTAAAGGTATTATAACCACCAGTTGGGCGCAAGCTGAGGCTGTCAGTAGAAGAACCGGAGAGGAGTTATTCTACCTGACTTTTACGGCAAGGGAAAATGTCCGTTTAAGTAAGGTACTTCAAATTAGTAATAGATATACCATAGCAGAAGCCTATGATGTGGAGAGTAGTTTAAAAGAAGTTGCCCTAAGATTTGATGAAGGAGCAATTGCAGAAAATACTTTCCACTTGTATCAAAACAGGCCAAACCCTTTCCATCAGGAAACCTTAATCGGTTTTCAATTACCAAGACCTGGCTTTGTCAAATTGATCATAACAGATGCTTCAGGAAAGGAATTGCAACGGATAGAAAAACATTTCCCAAAAGGTTATAACAATATATCTGTAACGGATGATGAGCTATCTTCTGGTTTACTTTACTACAAAATGACGACGCCTGGTTTTTCAGAAACGAAGCGAATGATTTTTCAACGATAGGTTTAATTAAGTTTTGTAACTTAGGCCATTGTTCCCGATTTAAAGGTGAGCAGTGGCCTAAATTGTTTTATTAATCCTTAGTGCTTAGGAATTCATGGGTCCATTTTTTTTGGTTGTCCTTAGGGCATTTATTCTTGATCGCATTTTCATTTATACTTGGCATGGCTAATTATCGTTACAATGTTGTTCTTTTCTTATTGTTTCATTTTCTCTTGTGGACTATTTTCATTTTGAATTTCCTAAAAAGTAAAGCGATTGTTAAATAGATTTTTAAGCTTCAAAGTATTGTTATTTTTTGTGATAAACACATTGCTAATCGGGCAATGTATTTCCCAACCCTATTACAAACCTGCTCCCTGGATAAAATCTTTCCTCCAACAACATCCAGCTTTTTCGACAGTAAATATAAAAGTGAACGGCAAATGTCAGCTAGATAAATTCTTTGTTAATAGAAAAGGTTACAAAGAGAATTACGCTACTATTTACAAAGACTCCCTTTGTAATATCCATGCTTCTAGTGGAAAATTTGAGCTAGGAATTGCAATAGATTCTTTTCAAAATGCATACTTTTGGCAAGAACTGGTATTAGAGGATTCGAGTAATATCAAATTGGATATTGACTATCAAGATTTAAAAAATGATTTTGAATTCGACAAGCTATTATTAGAACAAAATTTGGAGAATGATACGATTGAATGGATTCAAGTAAGTCATAATCATTGGTTTGACATTGTTGACACTTTGAACATTTACAGGCAAAATGACAGCTTAAAGATGGAATGGACTTCCATGAAAAAACAAGGCAACGTTTCTAAAATTACGCAAGTAAAAAAGGAATTAAGTCAAGCGCATTTCGACTTATTAAGAAGTACAGAAAAACGATTGATTGATTCCCTGGAACAATCAAAAGGCATAAGATTTAATCAAGGATGCAAGGACAGTTACGCTTATCACATTCTTACTTATAGCAATGTGAAAAAGACTTTTATTGAAGGGGACTGTACAGACAAATATTGGAAGACTATTAGAGCCGAAATACTAAAAAAGTAGTAGCGGATATCTCTAAACTTCCTTTATCTAACAATTTGAATACAATGAACCAACTTAAAACCATAAATCAAATAATGGGGATGACAAAACTCTCAGAAGTTGAAGTCAACACCTTTCTTTCTTTTGGAAAATCTAAAACAATTCCTAAAAAAGAAAAGCTCGCCATTCCAAATCATGTTGTTGATAAAGCTTACTTTCTGAAAAGTGGAATCATCAGACATTTTGTACGAAAGGAAAACCAAGAGTTTACGAAGAACTTCATTAAAGGCCCTCGGTTTATGCTCCCTTCTTTAACCGACTTTTTTCTAGATAAACCATCTGCTATTTATTGCGAATCTATAACGGAATTGGAAGTAATAGAATGGAAAAGGGCAGATTTGTTCCATTTTGCGGATCAACACACAAAGATGTATCACTTCTTGATGAAAGCAGTTGTCATGGCTTTTCAGGGAAAAGAAAGGAAAGAAATTGCCTTACGCCAATTAGATGCAAAAGCGCGATATGTAAAATTCTTAGATGAATTTCCCAATCTCATTAATGAAATTCCCAACCAATATGTCGCCTCCTACCTTAGCATCAGACCAGAGACGCTAAGTAGAATTAGGGCAAAATTGATTTCTTGATCTAGGTCAAGAATTTTCTTTCCAAATAGAAGTTTTACTATAAAATTAAAATTATGGTACCACGACTTCTTCCACTCCTACTTATTAGTTTTCTTTCCTTACAAAGCATCAGTGCACAAAACACCCCTCCCCGATTCTCAGTTGGATTAGAAAGCCAGTTTTTATTGGCCGGAGAACTAAATGCCAGTTATGACTTTCTCCTAGGAGCCAGAGGAAATTACTTTTTTCGTCCCAGAAGAAAATTCCACCCTTACCTTAGCCTTGGCTTCGCCACAGATATTGGAACTACGAATGCGCGAATGATTTCCACCGACCTTCAACTGGGTACGCAGTGGAATTTCAGCAAGCGGTTCTCCTTATTGATGAGTCTAGGCGCAAATTACATTGACGAATCCCACAGCCATTTACTGATTGAGCGAAAAGTGGATTGGCACAATACTATTCTGGGACTCACTGGCCAGTTTGGAGCCAATTTCAAAATCTCAAAGTCTCTCTCCTCAACCCTTTTCTTCAAACAAATTAACTTGGAGTACACCTCTATTGGACTTGGATTAAATTATTCATTTTAAAACCCATTTTTCATGTTAAAATACAATGTAATTATTCTTTTTATCATTATGACGGCTCTTTTTTCCTGTACTCCCGAGCCAATAGATTCGGATATCGAAAATCGATTTGGCCAATTACCAAACAGTGTAACTCACCCACTCAACAATGCATCTACACCAGAAAAAGTAGAACTTGGCAGACTTCTTTTTTGGGATCCCATTTTATCCGGCGATAAAGATGTGGCTTGTGTCACTTGTCATCATCCAAAAGATGCTTATGCAGAGCAATTGGACTTAAGCCTTGGTGTGGGCGGCAAAGGACTTTCAGAATTGAGATCAGCTGGAACGCTGGTAAAACGAAATGCGCCTACTATTTTAAATACGGCTTTCAATGGACTAAAAGCAGACGGTATAAATAATCCTGAGGATGCCCCGATGTTTTGGGATAATAGAGCTCAATCCTTAGAAGAACAAGCCATTGAACCCATTCTATCTGCTGAAGAAATGAGGGGAGATCAAATTTTAGAGGAAGCCATTCTTGACACTGTTATCAATCGACTGAAAAATATTCCACAGTATAACAACTTATTTACAGATGCTTTTGGAGAGAATAGTATCACGGAAGAAAACATCGGTAAGTCAATTGCTGCATTTGAAAGAACGCTTGTCGCTAACAACAGTCCTTTTGATCAATACGCCAGAGGAGATGAAAACGCGCTATCTTCTCTAGAGATTCGAGGGATGATAAATTTCACGGAAGTGGGATGTGCCAATTGTCATAATGGTCCGATGTTTTCCAATTATGAATTGCATGTTTTGACTGTTCCTGAAAATGAAAAACTAGAGGACCTCGATAAAGGAGATGGAGAATTTGCTTTTCGCACACCAACTTTAAGAAACCTGGCTTTGACTGCTCCTTACATGCACAATGGTGTATTGGCTAACCTGGAAGAAGTCATGGAATTTTACGATGATGTAGAAGATGGCAGCCAAAATTCTAATCTCGATTCTGATCTCAGAGATAAAGAGCTAAGACAATTGGATATTCCGGATGATAAGGTCAATTCTATTATTGCTTTTTTGGGGGCGTTGAATGATGATAATTTTGATAAGGAAATTGTGACTAGCGTGCCTAGTGGATTGAATCCGGGTGGGGATATTGATTAACATCTTTAGATTCCTTCAAAGTCGTCGGGTGAAGTTTACAATAAAAGACTTATCTGGTAAGTAATTGGACAAAATTATTTTAACATAAAATGAGATTGGATTTCGGCCTTAATTGAGGCAAAAAACGTAGGCGATGCCTTAGCATCGGCGAGGCTTTTTAACGAAAAGTAAGGTTGAAAGACTTTTCATTTTATAGTAGAATTAATTTGTACAGTTACTTAATCACTTTGGTTATGACACTATCAGATTAATTTTATAACAAACTAATCCGGCGAAAAACATCCCCTTCACTCGTTTCGATCTTTACAAAATAAATACCTGCTGCGAAACCATCCATATCAACCTGCTGATAACTTTGATAAATGACTAATTTTCCAAAGCTGTCATAAACCGTGACATCAAATACCTCTATATTTTCAGCTGCTTGAATAAAGAATTTATCGGAGGTTGGATTTGGATAAACAGTAACGGATTGTCGTAGTTCGAGGTCTTCGATGGCCGTCGTTATTTCAATAGTCTGGCAAGTTTCTTCACCGACACAGCCACTTTCTATTGTTTCAGTTACGCAGATTTGGTAAGGAGTAACACCATTCCATAAGACGATTATCTCACTTCCTTGATCATTCACAATCGTTCCTCCTGTAATATTCCAATTATAAGTAGAGCCCGGAGAAGCATTCGTGATTTGATAAACTTCTTCTGCACTAGTCGAAACTTCTGTCGCGCCCAATATTTCGGCAGCCACAATATCCGGACAAGTTTCCACAAACATTTTCCACTCACTAAAGCCCGCACAATCATCACCATTCCAATTGTTTTGAGCAGAAATCAATAAATAACGCATGGGTAAACCACCAAAATCAGGGCCTTCAAATCCGCTATAATCTGTCGTCCCCGTCGCTTCTTCCCAAAGGTAAGTGCCGAAGGTTGTCCAGTTTTCGCCATCCAAGGAATAATCAATGGTCACCTCTTTAAATCCTTTTCCCGTTTCGTTTTCCGCATTGTAATTCCAAACATGTGAGGTATGCAAAAGATATTCTCCCTGCAAATCAAACTGCACCCAGTGCCCGTTGGGGCGATCGCTATTCGGATTAACTTTGGTCTCACAGGATAACCAGGAGTCTAATTCATTATTGAGGTGTTGGTCACTTTGATTACAAGCAGCAAAGGGAATATAGTTGATCCCATTGGAACAATCCGGAACATCACAAGGCGTTCCAACGCATTCACAGTTTTCATACTGGTCTAGATAAGTTGCATCATCATTGTCGTCGCATAGTAAGCCATCCGGAACACAAATATCATCACAGTTTTCAAAAGTATAAAACAAATCAGTGTCTATTAATTCAAATGCTTCATCTGCTGTTCGACGCCATTTCAAGGAGAGATAATCTCCGTTTCCATTCCCTTTATTAATGATTTCAAAGTAATGGTAGTCTCCTTCCTGCAAAGTGAAAAAATCGCTTGTGTCTGGTGTATTAGCGCTAACTGCCGACAAGTAAGCAATTTCTGTTAAGTCGGCAGGGCTGTGACTACTGTCCTCGCTCCAGAAAAGTCGTGTTTCATTATTTCCATACATTTGAAATTGATATTCGCCCGACTCAGGAATCCGAATAAACGACTTGACTAAGGCACCATATTCCACACCTTGCAAGGGATCAAAAAAAGACGCAGTTAACACTGTACCATTATTAGGATTATCAGGAAAATCAGGACTTGCCTCTAAATCTTCTAACAAAACACCTGCAATCCCTTCATAATACCATACTCGAAACTTTCCCCTTTCGCCAATACAGGTACTACCTGCCTCTGGCTGTCCATAACAATTACAATTTCCGTCTTCAATATCATTGACAGTATTTGGATTTTCATCGTCGCAAGGAGTACCATAACTTGCACATATGGTATCGCAAACATAAGCATTGACATTTGCTCCTTCTACGATAAGCCATTCGTCTGGATGGCTTGGCGTTTTCCAATAAATATTAGCGAAATCGTTACCGTTAATTGATTTCATTAGCAATTCAAAATAGTAGTAATTATCTTCAACCAGATGGAGTGTATCGGAAGTTTGCTCGGGAAAACTATCGTGACTTATAGAAGTGGTAGCATAAACTTCACATATTTTTTCCGCATTATCGGGGCTCGTGTCCGTACTCAAGAAAAAATAGATATTGTTGTAACCAATAACATTGAAAGTATATTCACCTGTCACATTCGGCCGAATGTAGCCCCTTATTCTACCTCCATAAAAGTCGTTGAAGGAAAAAGGTGTTTTTAAACCGCTTAACAAAATTGTTCCGTCGGGAGTAAAAGGGTATCGTTCGTTAGCTTCTAAACTGCTGAGGTAACTGCCTGTAATGTCATTCCAATAATAGTAATTCAGTTGCCCAGACTCACCGATACAGTCCGTCTGTGCAGATAGTGAAAAATTGCAAAAGACGGAAAGGATGGATAAAACAAAAGAAAAGCGATAATTTTTCATGACTTCAATTGACAGATTTTTTAAAAAGAATTCTGTTACCTGGTATTAAAGAACATTCATAAATCCTACAGGCATTTCGTCTGGAGGTGTTCCTGTATAAAAGTTACTAATATTAGGAAAAACATATCCCAATTCTCCAGGAGGCACCCCAAACCACAAGGCTAATTCCGCAAAATACTCATCGGTAGAAATCTGTGGTATCAAACCTCCACGTGTTGATATATTCAGCGGATTATCTGTTAGGTACAAGTCAGGATAATCGCCATAAATTTCTTTACCCTTCACTGCACCACCCATTACGATTTGATTACCACCCCATGCGTGATCAGAGCCCATATTTCCATTCGTGGTGAGGGTACGTCCGAAATCAGAAATCGTGAAAGTGGTTACATTATCTTCCAATCCCAATTCTTCCAATGCTGCATAAAATTCTTTTAGCGCATTGCCTAATAAAGGGAAGCTACCTTCGAGACGAGGGCCCAGATTGGAATGTGTATCCCAAGAGTCTTGAAAATTGAGGAAAAATATTTGTCTATTCAGTCCCAGCGCCGCTTGCGCCTGAATTGTGCGGGCAATATTCTTCAAATCTAGAGAAGATCTCTCTAAAGAAAAAGGAGTGCTTAAAGGTGGACTAATTGATAAAATATCCGAAAATTCCTTATTGTTATTTACCGTTGTAAACATTTTGTTAGCGAAGGCTTTTTCAAAAATATTTGTATAACTAGCTTCCAAAACATTATTCATCGCAGTCTCCTGAAGTACCTTAATAAAGCCTGCATTACCAGCACCAAAAGGTTGTTGCAGATTAATCGCTCCATTACCTTGATTAGAAATATTAAACTCTTGAGTCAGTAAAGAATTTTGAAAGATGTTATACCCCCCCAAAGAAATATTCATCGAAATATTAGATTGATTGCAGGTCTCATGCAAAATGTCAGCGATTCTCCCGCCCCAGCCCGTCGCCAAAGGATCTAAAGGAACAGAAGTTTGCCACTGTTTGTATTGGTCTTCATGAGAGAAAAGTTGTGCTGGTTTTTTAAAAATATCATTTTGATATTCCGTAACATTTTGTATGCGCTCCGCCAACGTTCCGACATTAGCAATAAATGCTAAATTTTGCTCTTGAAACAGTTGTTGAACCTCCCCCAAGCCAGCGTGAAGACCATACTCTTTACCGTCACCCGTGGTGGGAACTATCTCCAAAAGGGAGGCTTGCGGTAAAGCCAAAATACCCCGTGTTGTGGCATATTCTGCATATTCATCTGTGCCCCGTGGCACCAACATATTAAAGGTGTCTGCACCGCCGAAAAGTCCAATACAGACCAAAGCCTTGAAGTTACCATTAACCGCCGCAGGTCTTGCAGCTAAAGAGTTTATCATAGCTAAATCCAGGGCCGTTGATAAAAAAGGCAGGGATCCCATAGCTGCACAAGCACCGGTTTTCAAGAACTTTCTGCGGGAATTATGTTTACGTTTCATCCTAGGTATTTTCTTTTTTTATTACTTAAAAATCAAATATTCTGGCGAGGTCATGACCAGAAAAATAGCCATTTGTAAGCGTCGTGAAGCGTAATTAAACTGAGCAGTAACCGGTAAGCCTTGTAAGGATTCAATGATGAAGTTTTTTGTGGCATAGCTCAATCTTCCGTGCGCCAATATCAAATTCAGCCGTTCTAATAATTCTCCGAGATTTTCATCCGTAGCTAAAGGCAATTCATCAGACAATTCCAATGTTCCCAATAAGGCTAAACCGTCGTAATCAGGATTTTGATTTTCATCGGGATAAAGAGAAAATCGGTGGTTCAAACTGTATTGATTAAACAACCAAGTTTGCAATAAATTTGCATACCCTACCATTGTATTACCGTCTAAAATCTGAAACTCTGGAGCAAGTTTTCCTGCACTTTGAATAATACCACTCGGGCTGAAATTAGGCCTGAAGAAATTAAAAACAGAGGGCGCATTTAATGGGCTTTGTTTAACTCCTGACCTCAGGAAGCCAAGATTGCTACGTATCTCACCACTCGGTGTAGAGAAGTCAAATGCTCGTAACAATTGTGTATATCGAATGAGTGGTTCGCGCAATTTACCTGCTTCATCATGATTGATAAATTCGCAATCGCGCGCTTCTGTATCCAATAAGATTGCCCGAATAACCGCTTTCATATCTCCTCTAACACCGTGACCATCATCATTAAAAATTGCGGAGACTCGGCTCACATATCCGGGAGTCGGATTAGCCGTTACTAGTCGTTGGATGAGTTGGTGACAAATGAATGGGGCAACATTCGGATGATTAAACAAATGATCAAGCGCATCCTGAATATCCGCCATGCCGTCCACTGGGTTTCGGTCTGGAATAACAAAGTCATCAATAATGATTTTTTCGCCGGGTTCGTGCCATTCATCAAACATTTGCATGGGTGATATCCAACTCTCCACCCCACCTTGGGCCTGCCCGAAAGAAGATTGGTTTGCCCAGGTCAAACCTGTGAAAACCTTCGCTAACTCTCCAATATCAGTATTGTCATAAGTTGGGATCCTATTACCGTCTACATCCAAAACGGGGCTGCCGTCTTGTTCGAGTTGAACCAGACCAATAGAAAATAATTGCATGATTTCCCGAGCAAAATTTTCGTCAGGAAAACGATTTTCTGAAGGCTCTGATTTTGGATTATTAACGTGTGTCAAAAAAGCCCCCATTGCGGGATGTAGTGCCACCATTTCCAACAGATCTCTAAAATTCCCAAAGGTATTTTCGCTCAACTTATCGTAGTAATTACTTAAAGCATAAGCCCGATTTCGCAACGCACTATTGTCGTTTGAGATTACAAAAATTTCACTTAAAGCAAATGCTACTCGTGCTCGAAGTAAGTCGGGTGAATTAATCGCATCATAGGTCCAAGAGGAAGAGAAATAGGTATAGTAGTAGTTGCTTGCCATAGGCAGAGAATCGCTAGTTTCATAAGCACGATCTCTAAATTCTTTGGTATGCGCTTCGTAGTTGAAAGTATAAGGAATGGCAAACTGTTGCTCAATCCACTCTGAGTATCCAATTCGCGAAACGGAATCGATCAATTCATAATTAGCACCTAAAGTAGTTTGTCCTAAAAATCGAGAAGCAGCCGCAAGGTTGGGAACCAATCCAACTTCGCTAAGTAGATTTCCCCCTTTTTCGACCCCTTCGTCATGGCTGGTAGTAACGATTACATTGAGGTGATTAGAACCACCGCCGCCAATTTGTATCAGATCTTGAGCAGAGATAAAGGGAAGGAAAAGGAAAGCTGCGGCACATAAAAAAAGGGTTCTATAAACCATTTTTGTAATGGGTAAACATGTCCTCATTGCTTATAAACTTTTGGGTGACAGGTGTTGAATTAAGTCGCAATGGTAAAGTACAGAATTTATGTTTAAAAATTAAATATTATTTCTATATGTTTTCTCTAAGAAAGGAATCATTCTGATGAGGATGTGAAGGATATTATTTTATAAAAGGTAAAAACAAGCTCTCCACTCATTTCTCTGAAGAAAACGGCGTAAAAGAGAATAGTATGTATTTTTTATCTAAAGGAATATAGTTGTATCCATTTAGGGCCCTCCATAAAATACGAAAACCCCACGAAAATTTCGTGAGGTTTCGAGGAATCTTCTTCCTTTTGTGGAGCTGCCGGGAATCAAACCCGGGTCCAGACAAAGTATCTGAGAGCCTTCTACATGCTTAGTTTCCAATTAAATTTTCGAGTGTAGGAAAAGTCTGGAGACCCACTTATACTTACACCTTAAGCTCTTAATTTCGCAAAATAGTCAAGCTACGCTATTTCGCTATCCCGAGGGTTGTTTGATGGAAAATACGCTGTGTATCAGGAGTCAAGCGCAGATCCAAAGGCGTCTAATTCCTAGAATTAGGCAGCCATGGCGAACTTAGAGTTGCCAATTAAAAGTTGTTAGCTACCATTGTTTAACGAAGTGAGTAACCTTGCTTCGACATGCTTACTAACCGATGAGCTTCCCTGTCGATATCAGAACAGCCCCTTTTTCAACCTCAAATGCAAATTT
>CAZDTI010000114.1:16797-20594 GCA_964508085.1 uncultured Saprospiraceae bacterium
TAGTCTACTTTTAGACTTTTCCTGCTTTGTCCTCTATTAAGACGCAAAGAACATCAAAAAAGTTCGCCTTGCAAAGGCTAAAACAAAAAAAAATCGCCGAACTGAAAGGTCGACGATTTTAGTTGGCCTATTTGACTAGGATTCAACTATGTTTATTTGCCCTGTTTCCAGAACATTGGACTTGGCTGTAGTTTATTGAATCTCTCCCTGTACCATGCTCAAATCATCTCTGCTAAAAAAACGAAGATTGGAAAGTCGGTGGCAGAAGGTTTAGATTTTAAATTCCTATTCTACCACTAGCTCTTTCTGTATAGAAATGCCCTGCGCTGTTTCTAATTCAACTAGATAGTTGCCCGCTTGTAATTTCTCTAAATCAAGCTCGTATATGGTATTCCCTGGTAAGCTGTGAACATCGTCCTTGAGTATGACAACATCGTCTTTAAGAACATTCAAACTGTTCACTTCATCTTTAACTGCCTGAAAATCAACAAATAATGTGACCCCCTCGTAATCTGAAATGAATATATCTTTTAAGGAAACACCTAATTCAAGCGTTGCTACAGGTGATACTTTTGTGTCCTCCTTACTAGGTTTTGGATCACCATTATGCGCTAATAGAAGGTTCATAAATAGCAAAGCTGCTATTAAGGTTAAGGTACTTTTTCTCATGGTTGTGTATTGGTTATAAAACAAGTATAAAACTAAATTCAAAGTTGTATGGAGGGTAAAACTAAAAGGGAGAAGATATTAAGATGGGAGGAAATCTTTCAGAAGGGACAATTGGCTATTGACAATTTCTGTGCCACTTGGCAATTACTACTTTGCCATTGGATTTTTTCTAGTTTCTTAACTCCCTATTAGTCAAATGGTTATAACTGGGATTGAAATTGATTGAAAAAACGATTCATTAGTAAGCTTAAATTGTTGTACTTTTGAATCTTTTGTAATATGTTCTAGATACACTACTCATTTAGGCCTATTCGATAGCTTGGATCAATAAAAGAATATTCTATTTTTCAATTGATCCTGAGAAACTTAACTCAACTTGAAATTTTTTATGAAATTAGGAATTATCCGCGAAAGTAAGGTTCCACCGGACTCTAGAGTGCCGCTCAATCCTTCCCAATGTCAAGCCATAATGGCCAGCAACCCAAGTATCAAAATTGTTGTACAACCTTCGCCTAACAGATGTTTCTCTGATAAGGAATATCAAGCAGTTGGAATTCCGATGCAAGAAGATTTATCAGATTGTGCTGTTTTACTGGGGGTTAAAGAAGTTCCTATAGACCTATTAGTCTCAGATAAAATATATTTCTTCTTTTCTCATACCATTAAGAAGCAAGCTTACAATCGGGAGCTTTTGCAAAACATCCTATCCAAGAACATTCAATTGCTTGATTACGAAGTACTCACTAACGAGCGCAAACAGCGGCTCATAGCTTTTGGTGTATTCGCAGGTATGGTCGGTGCACACAATGCCATTTGGACTTACGGTCAAAAAACGGGGTTGTATGAGCTGGATCGGATGAAAGATTTCTTCGATTATGCTGCGGCTAAAGATGCCTACAAAAAAATCAATTTACCTCCTGTAAAAATTGTACTCACCGGTGGTGGACGAGTAGCCAACGGAGCTGCAACTGTTCTTCAGGATATGGACATCATCAAAGTCAGTGCAGATGATTTTCTAACAAAAGATTTTCGTATTCCTGTTTTTACACAATTGGATTGCCATCAATATGCAACTCGCAAGGATGGAACAGAATTCAAGCTGCAGGATTTTTTCGACAATCCGACCGAATACAAAAGTTCATTCGCTCCATACACCAAGGTCAGCGACATCATGATCAATGGAATTTACTGGGACAACGATGCTCCTGCCTTCTTCTCTATTGATGAAATGAAACAAAGTGATTACCACATAAAAGTCATTGCGGATGTCACCTGTGATATTGCACCAGTGAGTTCTATTCCTTCCACATTACGAGCTTCAACGATAGCTGATCCTGTTTTTGGTTTCAATCCCTTTACGGGTCACGAAGTTTCCCCCTTCCAAAAAGCGGTAGTTGACATGATGACAATAGATAATTTACCCAATGAGTTGCCAAGGGATGCCTCAACAAGCTTCGGTGAGCAATTTATAGCTCATGTTCTTCAGGAGTTAAAAGATAAAGATAATAGTGAGGTAATACGTAGAGCTACTGTTACGAAAGATGGAAAGTTAGGAGAACACTTTGGATATCTGGAGGACTATGTGGGCCAGTAATGTTTTAAAAACTAGTTTAACTACTGCGTTTATTACATCTGTTTAAATTCTTCAATTCATTGCTCACATCTTGCTCTGACTTGTTCCAGAGTTTCGATAACTCATAAATGAGTTCAGGGGAAAGTGCTATGCTTATAGATGGTTCTTTGGTATTCAATTGTTGATATTTCTTAAAAGTTTCAATCGATTCTTCTATTGAAACAATTGGATTAATTCCAACCTCAACCTCTTCCACCATCAAAAATTTCCTGGCAAATTCCAGGACACAGTTCTTTAGTACTGAAACTCCGATTCCCTCTTCCGGACACCAGATCTCTATTGACTTTGGTCTAAGGCCTTCCTTATTTCTTGGAGCATTATAGTTGACTTCAAATAAATCCTTATCTCTGATGTCATCATAGTAATACCAAAAGTAATATTGATTATCCTTCAAATAATCTTGAATTGCTTTTGCGTAATCCAGTTGTTGGGCATCATCCTTTAAAAATCGCAATCCAGCTCTTTGATAATTTTTTGCACGTAAGTGAATGCGATCAATAAAAACACCAGATTCATCAAAGACGTCTACATCCTCATGCCCATTTTTAAAAACTAGGCCATAAACGCCCCACCAAAATCTTTCTGATGATGTTTTTACAGTGAGTTTCATTTCTCCTTCAGCCAATTTAAAATCCCATGTTCTATCCGCTCCTCAATCTTCCCGGTCTCCCCTCTTTCAAAAGACTGACCGGTAATGATTTCATATAACTCGATATATCTTTCCGAAACCTTAGTCACAAACTCATCAGGCATCACTGGCATCACCTGCCCTTCTAAACCTTGAAAACCATTTTCCATCAACCATTCTCTAACAAACTCCTTAGACAATTGCTTCTGCTTCTCCCCTGCTTCTTGACGTTCTTCATAACCCTCCGTATAAAAATATCGAGAGCTATCTGGCGTATGGATTTCATCAATTACATAAATTTTTCCATCCTTCTTTCCAAACTCATATTTCGTATCTACTAGTATTAAACCCTGCTTTGCCGCCATCTCCGTTCCCCTTTGGAAAAGTGCGTAAGTGTATTGTTCTAATGCTGCATAATCTTCTTCACTTACGATACCCTTAGCAATAATATCTTCTTTGGAAATATCCTCATCGTGTCCTTCTTCCGCTTTAGTTGCTGGAGTAATAATCGGCGTAGGAAATTTATCGTTCTCTTTCATTCCTTCCGGCAATTCAACCCCGCATAAGGTTCTAAGACCTGATTTGTAGGTTCTTGCCGCATGTCCTGCCATGTATCCACGGATCACCATTTCTATAGGAAAAGGATCACAAGCCACTCCGACGGTTACATTAGGATCTGGAGATGCCACTCGCCAATTTGGAACAATATCACTAGTGGCTTCTAGAAAATGTGCTGCCAGCTGGTTCAGCACCTGTCCTTTGTAAGGAATTGGTTTCGGCAGAACATGATCAAAGGAAGAAATACGATCAGAGGCGACCATAACTAAGCGATCACCAAGCGTATATACATCTCTGACTTTTCCTTTG
>CAZDTI010000114.1:20604-21138 GCA_964508085.1 uncultured Saprospiraceae bacterium
TAAAAGGCCGTTTGGCCAGGTAGGTTGAAATTGGTTTGTTGAACAGCAAGATTTTCCATAGTAGCCACGACACTAGATTTTTGAGTAAATAAAGTGTAAATGTAAGGAAAACCCAGAGAGAACTTTAGCAGAATGGAATAGATTTCCAATGAAAAATTAACTCAATCAATAAGGAAGCGACAAGCTCTAACCTCTATCGCTTTACGAGTCCCGTCTGAATGAAATTCATCTCGGGCAGGTCTTGCTTTGCTCTGGGCCTACCCTCGGAGTCCGCAAAGCAACAATAAAACTTAAAAAAATCCAGTCGCGACGAACCTTAAGAACAAGATACGTCTCTTAATTTTCAATTAATCAAATGTACTTCGCCTGATTCCGATCAATCAAAATATCCTTCAGTTCCTTTAATGAATTATATTCTGCAGGTAACACTTTTTTGAAAGCTTCTTTCACTGCAAAATAAGCTCCTTCCTCTGCTTCCGGTAATTTCTGAATAACATGACTTGCGACAATCTTCACGTCATCCTTAATCATTCT
>CAZDTI010000115.1:0-10163 GCA_964508085.1 uncultured Saprospiraceae bacterium
ACCAATGCGCTACTTCATACACCTAGCCTACGACGGAACCAACTACAAAGGCTGGCAAAGACAAAAATCTACCCGAAAAACAATACAAGAAACTATAGAGCAAAGCCTCTTCAATCTCTTCAAAAAAGAAGTAACGGTATTCGGTTGTGGACGCACAGACGCTGGTGTTCACTCTAGCCAATACGTCCTACACATCAACCTTGAAGAAGCGCCCTCATTCGATTTGAAATTTAGACTGAATAAAAACTTACCCGATGCCATCGCCATTTTTGAAATCATTGAAGTAAACGAAAAAGCACATTGTCGCTATGATGCAGTGGCCCGCACCTACGACTACTTTATTCATTGGAAAAAAGATCCGGTACTTTTTCGTCACAGTTCCTTTTATGATGGTTTGGATTTAGACTTTGATTTGATGAGGAAGGCTGCGACACTAATTCTTAGAACCAAGGATTTTAGACCGCTATGTAAACAACCTGATTTATACGATAATACTTTGTGTCAAATTAGTAAAAGCGAATTGTTCGTCAATGAAGAACAGGGGCGATTGCGATTTACCATCACCAGCAATCGTTTTCTCCGAGGAATGGTTCGATACTGCGTTTTCTTTTTGTTGGAAGTCGGTCGTGGTAGGATGACATTGGAAGAGTTTGAGGAAATTCTAAATCAAGAAAATATTTTATTCAAGAAGAAGCCAGCGCTTCCAAATGGTCTTTTTCTTAGTAAGATTGAATATCCATTTTTGGAATTGAAGGATATGCACTATTTGATTAGGATGATGAGGGTGGGGGTGGAGTAGATTTTTCCTGTCATTCCAAAGGCCCCTAGTGAGTCCAACTCCTGTCATTCCGAGCGAGCGAAGCGAGTCGAGGAAAAGAGGTGGAATACTTTTTATATTTCGAGTGTAGCGCAGCGGAATCGAGAAATCTATCTCTTTCATAAGGATTTAGATTGCTCGAATTCTACCTTGCTCGAAATACAAATATACTGCAGACTCCTGATCTTTAGACTTCCTGCGCTCGCTCAAGAACTCGTCCTGAGTATGTTGAATGAATGACAGGAGCAATCCGCGTTTTTCGAGTAGTTCAGTGTAGGAAAGAATTAAGAACTTGCGTTTTTGACAACCTCAGAACGACAAGAGGAAGTATTGAGAAATACATTATAGTTCTTTCAGCTGCATACAAATATCCTCATTCTCAGAAACAACCAATCCATACTGCCTTCCTATCTCCACAATCAGCCCATTTTTCGCACCCAATTCAATTTTCCGCCCCAACAATCGATCGGTCAGCATAGAACTTCCTTTCTCCTCTGGATAACTAAGCAGTTTTTCTAACATTTCTTTTTCAAACCCCGATTCAATCTTTGCTCCATCAGCTTTTGCTACTGCAATTCCTTCTGCAAGTAGTCGTTTGTACTGTTCTAAAGTTTGCTCATTTTTAAATATTCGACAGCTGTCTTTATGCAGGGCAAGTAATCCTCCTAAAGCGGAACTCTCGCATACTTTTTTCCAAGCAGTGGTTTTAAAATCCCTCAGTTGGTGAATGTTAACCAAAGTCTCTTTAAAAAAATAGGCGAAAGAATCTGCTAAACTTCCTTTCGGAATACTAATGGTAGCGTCTCGAATTATGTCATAAAATCCATCTTTTGTTGGTTGACAGGGGCAGTCTATAATGCATTCGAGAATGTTCTCTTTTTTTGTGAATGCTAAGAATGGTTCCTTCAACCGAAGCCCGTTTCGAATGACAGCGATTTTTGTTTTTGGGTTTATTAAATCTTTGAGAAATGCTTCAGCTTCAGTGAAATGATGTTCTTTGATACAAACGAAAAGCCAGTCTAAATCAGCTTTGTGTTCTGTTTTTGTTTTGCAATTAATTGGAAATGAGTTATTTATGTTGTTGTATTTTATTTTTATAGCTTCTTTCGGAGAGCGGTTAAAGAAGCGGAGTTGTAGCTTTTTATTTGAAGATAAATAAAATGCCATAGCAGAACCAATAGCGCCAATTCCAAAGATACCAAGGGTTGTTTTCCTACTGTAATCTGTTTTTTTCGTCTCCAAAATCAATTGTTTTGTCTAAAGAAAAGAAACTTCGAGGGGATTTCGAACTAGCTTCGTTTCGGAAAATGATTAAAATTTATTCACCAGACTGATTTATATGCCCTTTTTCTTTTGAAGGGGAAATCAAACTAAAGTCTATTAAATCAAAGATCATGAATACTTACATTTATGAAAACAGCAACACGAAATCCTTTTACAACATGGCCTGGATAGCTTTTGCAATATCCTTTGTAGGAATGGGGGTCGGCCTTGTTTATTTAGAAGCAGATCTAGCAATGAAAGGCTTTTTAGCGATGTCTTTCTTGTTCTGTCTTGTTTCTTGTATCACGCTTTCTAAAGTAGTGCGGGATAAGCACGAATCAGAGAAGTTTATCAACAAAGTGGCGGAGGCTAAGACGGAGAAGTTTTTGAATGAATCGGTGGTGGCGTAGTTTTTTGTTAACCGCTAAGGTCGCAAAGAGCGCAAAGTTTTCGCGAAGGTATTCTTTTAATTATGGTTTTAAGAACCTTTGCGCCCCTTTGCGCCCCTTAGCGCCCCTTAGCGCCCTTTGCGGTTACCCTAACTTCGAGCAACGCGAGAAGCCCTCACGCTACACCGACCATTCATAAAAATTATTCTCCGTATTTAATTCAAAATCTGTTGCCGGATACAAATTGTTACCAATGTCATTCGTCTTTTGCGTTTCGAGAGTGACAGCACAGCCACCTGTTTCTCTACAATGTTCTTTCGCTGCTTCGATTAGTAATTTAGAAAGACCTTTTCCTCTTGCCTCTGAATGAACGAAGAGGTCGTTAAGTAACCAAAGTCGTTTCATTCTAGTGGAAGAAAATACAGGATATAATTGCGTAAAACCTAGCGCATTTCCATTCTCGTCTTCCGCGAAAAAAACGACAGATTCGTTGTTGGTGATTCTTTCTTTTAGAAATTGAGTTGCTCCTTCCAGGTCTGCATCTTTTTTGTACCAGACACGGTATTGATTGAAGAGTAAAGCTATTTGAGAAAGGTTAGAGAGGTTTGCTTTTTTGATGTGCATGTTTTGTTGTATTTGAAATGGGTATTTTATAAGCCCAATATATTTAGCTCAATGGACTTTTCCAAATCAGATCGACTTTCACAACTGACATTCACCAAAGAAAAACCACCCCTACCTTTTAACGAATCCCAGCGCCAATCTTCATAGACGGTTCGCTGTGTTCCGTTTTGATACCACCAAGCGGTGTATAATAAATCTGTTCCTTTACGTAGAATAGCAGTATAACATTCCAATTCACCGATTTGCTCCACTTGAATATCCGAAAATTCATAGCCGCTTCCTTGCCAGCAATATCTTGGATCGTGACTTCCCTGGAAGAATTTTACGGGTGCTTTTATATAAATGAGAGCCGCTTTATTCTGGAATTTCAACATACCCCTTTCCGTTGTTGTTTTATCAAAACCTAGTAAACTGATTTGTGAAGCGCTGTCAAATTGTTCTACCTTCTCTTCCAAAAAAGCTGTTCCGTTTATGGTTAGTAATAACAATAGTATTGCAATACCTGCTTTGCTTTGTTTTGATATCGAGCTTTGGATAGGATGAACTTTCTTTGGTTTCTGTTTATCGTTCCATTTTCTTTTGAAAACATAACCAGCGAAGAAATAAAATGGAATTATAACATAAAGAATCAAACTAAAAATACCTATAGCTTCATGGAGCATGTTTTCAGGAAGGATGTGAAATATTATCAAAGCTAAAAGGCGAGTGAAATTGGAAAAAATAGCTGCAAACAAAACAACAAGTAGCATTAAAGTAGCGCTGGTGTAAGATATTTTGGTTTGGTACTTTTTCTCGAAATAAGCCAAAATTAAAACACCTAAAACCAGTGAGCTAACAACCATTTTTAAACCAATACAAGCCGGGTCAACCGAAAAAGTATTTCCTTCCATCGTCAAAATATTTCCACTAACGGAAATGTCTACGCCCATTGTGGATAGGATGCTAGCGGCCCATTCACTTAGTTTCAATCGAATGGGAAAACTCCAAATATATACGATAACACTGGCCACAGGAGAAATAGCGAGGAAGAGTATTGCAGGAAGATTATTTATCCGTCCCCACAAATTATCGAAAATATATAACAATAAAAATACAGCGGAGAAATAAAATAAACTATTGGATCGGAAAACCAGGAGTAAAAGTCCGCAGAATAAGGAAAGCAAGCCAAAACGTAAACCTCCTTTTTTTGCTGAGAATTGAACAATATAAGGAAGGGTAAGAACCGCTAAAAACCAGTTGAACTTTAGCGATACATTATCGTAATTGAAACCCCAGTAGATGACTAAAGGAGAAAGCAAGAGAAGTACACTCCCTATGTTTTTTCTATTGATCGCTACAACCGACCCTTGCCGAAATACATCCATAATACAACAGTTAACACCAAGAAAATAAGCAACCATTCTCCGGGCTCCGGAACAGCTCCAGAATCTTCGATAGATGCATTTTGTAAACTATTCTTTGCTTTTTCAATGTTAAAGCGATCGTAATCTTTCTGTGTTTCCAAAACGATCAGACTAGAAATCGGAGTGACAACATAAGCTTCCTTTGCTGCTGTAATTAAATTGTTGGCTAATGTCTTTTTATTGAAATAGTCTTTGCCCAACTCCCGTAGTAAATCATTGTAAACGAAAAGACGCATGAGGTGATCTGGAGCTGGGGAAGCAACGGCTGTGGAATCATAGCTTTCTTTTAACTGAAACGCGCCATAGCGATTAACAATTGTTTGTTCGTCTTCTTGGTTTTTATAAAAGGTATTTCCCTCAACAAAGTCTACCAAAGTATTTATAGAGCCGCTAGACATGTGAATACTGCGCAGTTCCTGTAAGGTACGCAAGTAAGGAGATGCTTCCTCACCTATATTATACAATCGAACGGCTGACTGATTTTCACCAAAGAAACTGCTCGTTCTTTTCATGAAATCAGAACTCTTGATGCCATCCAACGTAGGAGTGATCTGGTTGAATTTACTGATGACTAAATTGGTTTTGCTGGCGTCCATCTTATAGAATGGAAAAAGGGTGAAATTCTGTTTGCGTTGTTGACGAAACAAAGCTTTTTTATTGCTTTCGGTTACTTTAGTCATTTTGTGATTAGAATAAACATAGACTTCTTTTCCTTTGGAAGCGGTCCAGATTTTATTGAGCTCCCTTTTGCTAAATCCAGCATTGATGTCCAGGTAAATGTGCTCCGGATTAAAGGCTTCTTTGACTTCTTTATGATTGCTTAGTTGGTAGTTTTTACCATTAAAAGAAAAAGCTTGGGTAGACAATTCGGGAGCATCAAAGGTTAGTGACCAACGAGAATTGTAAGGTCCACTATAAGTATAATTCAAACCATCTTCCTGAAAAGAAAAGGGAGCATCCATACCTGCCAATGTACCCTCTGTAACAATATTTATACTTTCATTGGCTGTATTCCAGTATGGTCCTTCAAAATCTATGTTTTTATAAATAAGCTGATTATCTACTTTATGTAGTGGTGTTGTTATGCCGATTTTGAACTGCCTGTCCTCATCTGGTGTACATGGGAAAACGCGTACGGTGACCCGGTTGCCTTCCTGCCAGTGGAGTAGGAGGGGGTCGCGTCTTTCCCGTCCTACGATGGCTTGGTAAGCGGAATCCGCCTTGCTTTTGGTGGTGAGATAGGCAGGCCTTTCTTCACCTTCTACCCATAAGGCAGCAGAAGTTACAACAGATCCTTCCGGTAAATAAAAAGTGTAAAGCGCCTCCTGTTGTAATCCTCTCCAACGAGAAACGACGCTGTTGTGAATTTTGAAAGTTTTTTCGGTGTAAGCCAAATGATAAGCCGGGAAAAGCTGTACGTTGGTGACAATGTCTGTGGTCGACAAATTATCACCGGACCACAATTTACGCTCTGTGGAATGCCGAGCATCAAACATGTACCGCAAAATTTTGATTCGATCATTGAAAGGCATCTCAATCCCCATCGAAATGAAAGAGGCTATAACGACTAGCGGGTCATGCTTGATTCGCTCATTTAGACGCCCATTTCCAAAGCGATTAAAACCAGAGAAGATTCTATCTCCAGTACTGTAAGCCAATTCTGATTTAAGGGCCAGTTTTGTTATCCAGTCTTTCGGTAGCTTCTGACTAGTGGTTAACCAAGGCGGTAAACTATGGTCTTGATGTGGTTGCTCTTTTTGATGAAAGGAATTCGATACGATGGTATTGACCTGGTTAAAACGATGGCAGACATAACCAATGAAGAACAAGCAAAACAACCAGGTGGCTAAAGTCGTTGGCCAAAAGTAAGGGCTTTTTTTCAAGAATCTTCTAACTACTTTTGCATTTGCAATGGTCATCAATATAGGAACTAATGCATGTAACGAAATACCAAAAAACCAAAAACCAAGTAGGGTGATAACATAAGTTTGTGAAACATAAAGGCTTTCATAGAAATGAAACAATATTCCTACATTGGCAATGATAACCATCAAATGATTGAGCCATTTATTATTGAAATCTCTGAATAGTGCCACCAGTAGTAAGAGGATATTAGACAACAAAAGAAAGCAGACAACCCAATTACTGGATATATCAAAAACAGCAATGGAGCGATTGAGCGAATAGGCACTGATGTTAAACAATTGCAACAAAATCATATTTCGCGCAAAGCTGCTGAATCGGAAATAACGATCATTTTCTTTCTTGTTTTGAAAGATGACAAAAAAGAAATAAATAAAGGTCAAGGTATAATTGACAAAGAAAGTACCACTAAATATATCAAATTCGACCTCATATACATTAATGGTTAAAGTGAAAGCAAGAAAGGAAATCAACAGAATGCCCAGCCCCCATTTGATGCTACTGTCTTTGGAAATCGTATCGAGAAAGTTTTGCATAGCGGGTAGGTTTAGTTATGGAGTAAATATTTTAAAAGTACTTTGAAATACAAAGTTAGTGTTTAAAACGGAAAAATGCAACAACTGCCTTTCTTTTACTTTAAAAGCTTTTTGTGCTTTAGTAGATATGAAGCTCCAAATGAGTTCTTAGTCAATATCCAGCCCGTCTGGCCAGCTGGAAAGGCACTTCGACTCGGTTTCAGGAGATAACTTTAAAGAATTTCTAAAAAAAATAGCTCTTCCTGTCACAGATCCCTTTTTATCGGTGTATTAGGGTTGTCGGTCCACTGAAGACTAAAACTTATACGCTTAAAATTTTCGTCTTTTTAATTTAATAATAAATAAGAAAATGAATACGACCATCAAGTACTTGTGCTCACTCTCGTTACTACTTTTACTCGGTTTTATGACTGCCTGTGATAAAGAGAATATAGATGACTCGATGCTAGAAGAAGATCCATTACCGTCGGTAGATACCCTTCTTTGTGATTTGAGTTATGAATTAGTCCTCAGTATGGGAGGGGGTGCCTTGGAAACGGTTACTGTATCTAATTTGACAGGAGGAACGATTCCATATAGCTACAACTGGAATACTGGAGATACTTCCGAGACTATTGTCGCTTCTGTTGTCGGAACTTATTCTGTAACTGTGACAGATGCTAACAATTGCACCCTCGCTAATTCCATCGAAGTAACCTTGAATACAGACCCCTGCGATACTACTTTTATGAGCCTTTCAATTATAGACCTCGATACCTTTCCTACCGGCACCAAACGTCTTGAGCCTACGGTTTCTGACGGAGCGGCTCCCTATACTTATGTATGGTCTACTGGAGATAGTACGATGTACACAGCAGTAACAATGGATGGAACTTATAGCTTAACCGTAACGGATGCTAATGGCTGTACTGAAACTGGTAGTATCACAGTTACAATTGTCGATCCTTGCGATTCCTTTGTCCCAGAAATCTTTGAGGTAGACTCTACTCTTTTTGTTGATGTCATGACCGGAACTCCCCCCTTTACTTATATGTGGCAGGATAGCTCGACCAATCCTACTTTTGAAGCCAATATGATTCCAGGAACCTATTCTGTGATTGTTACTGATTCGATAGGATGTATGAAAGGGGATAGTATTAATTTATAAATCTAATTATACAAAAGGTGTCACACTCACCTCAAATCCAGTGTACTATTATCAGAACTCTATTATTAACTCACAGCAATAACTAAAGCTGTATACTGAAATGTAGTAATCATAAAAAAAACACCATGAATACTTCTTTTCTAAAACTAAATTCAATTATGAAAAATTCAATCAAATTTTTAATGTTTTGCACTTTGGCAATCAGCATGGCCATCTTTACTTCTTGTGGATCGGACGACGATACAACACCAGTAGACCCAATACTTTGTGATTCCTTAGTTGTTCAAATTAATTTAACTAATGATACTTTGAATAATATTTTAACGGTAGAAACTTTTGGCTACACTGGCCCATTGAACTACGCTTGGTCAAATGGAGAAACGACGGAATCAATTACTGTTGATTTGACTGATGAAGGAACTTATTCTGTAACCGTAACCGCTGATGGAGTGGAAGATTGTGAAGCAACCGGTTCAATTGATTTGACAAATGTTGTAGACTGTACTAGTTTAAGCGTGAGTATTGAGGTCGATACTTTCTTGACTGCGAATGTCACCGGAGGTACAGCACCTTACACTTACCTTTGGTCAAATGGAGATACGGGAATAATGACCGAATTAACTGCGGAAGGGCTTTATGTTGTCTCCGTAACGGATGCGAATGGCTGTATAGCTGTAGACTCTTATGACTATGAATTACCAGGAGTAGACTGTTCTACTTTTGTTGGAACCTTTTTCCAAGTAGATTCATTTGGCGTAAAAGTACTATCCGCTAATGTATCTGGAGGAACAGGGCCTTATACTTATGAATGGTCAACAGGTGATGTAACTCAATGGGGCTACCTAGAAGTGAGTGTTACGGGGACTTACACTGTTACTGTTACAGACGCTAATGGCTGTGTTGTTGAAGGAACTTATGTCGTTGACTTAATCAATGATCCATGCGCAAACTATGGAGTGAGCATCTTTTTCAATCCTGATAGTTTACAAATGGGACAGGACTATTTGGTAGCGCAGGCTTCAGGTTCTACGGTTTCTAGTTCTTACCTTTGGTCTACTGGAGAAACAGGTGGTGGAATAGAAGTGACGGGTCAAAGTGGAACCTTTTCAGTGACAGCTACGGATTCCAATGGCTGTACCGCTGAAGATAGTTACGATCTATAACTAAGATAGAAATATAGCGTTTACAAGAGAAGCAAAGCTTCACAAAGGTGTTTATATTTGAACATACTCTTTGTGGAGTTTTGTACTTGTAAGCGAAGTAGAAAGCTAATAAAGATAGATGTCCGAAGAACAATCGTTAATTCAATCTTGTGTACGACAAAAACGCGATGCGCAGCAACAGCTGTATCGCCTGTTATTGCCATACCTAAGAGCAGTGGCGACGAGATACCTTCGGGACACTTCTTATGTAAAAGATGCGTTACAAGAAAGTTTCGTAAAGGTATTTCGAAGCATTGAAAAGTATGATCCAAAGAAAGCACCATTGAAAAACTGGGCAGCGCGGATTGTTATCAATACTTGCCTGAACTATAACGACCGAGTAATTGGTGTTCCTGATGAAGAGCTTAATGTTGAAGTACATGATCATTCGGAGTTGCCGGAAGTACTTTCTAATCTGACGGATGATCGCTTGTTGGCGATTTTAAAGAAAATGCCAAAAGGCTACTTTGAAGTATTCAACTTATATGTAATAGATGGCTATAGTCATCAAGAAATAGCTGACTTACTTAATACTACCGAAGGCTCCTCTCGGAAAAGATTGTCTAGAGCAAAGGGATGGTTGGAACGACAGCGGAAGGTGTATTGAACTCAAAGTAAAATCGAACATTCAAAATTAAATCTAATGGATGATCTAGAAAATTTATACAATAAACGATTTCAAGATAAGGAGTTGCCAAATGATGACTTTGACGTGGATGGCTTGTGGGATGCGGTAGAGGCAGACTTGGATGCAGGTGATTCAAAGGGGGAGAGCTATTTGCGTAGTTATTGGCCTTTCGGGATTCTATTGTTATTGTTTGTGGGAATTGGAATTTATTTCTTTACAGGAATGGAGCAA
>CAZDTI010000115.1:10263-21075 GCA_964508085.1 uncultured Saprospiraceae bacterium
TCTATTGTTATTGTTTGTGGGAATTGGAATTTATTTCTTTACAGGAATGGAGCAATCAGAGCTATTGGCAATAGATTCAACCTCAACCTCAACCTCAACCTCAAATGAAAAATTAGATGTAATTGAAAATACAAATTCAAGTGTAGATGAGAATGCCAAGTTAAGCTTAAATGAAACCAAAAATGCTGATTCTGTTTCCAACTCAAATTTGAGTGAAAAGACGATGCAAGCATCTGATTCGAAAAAAGAATTGAATATTAATAGTGTTTCGAAGAACAATGGAAAAGTGGCTATGAAATTAGAAGAAAGTGTGACGGTTAATTCTTCTACTTCTACTTCAAACGAGGTCGCAAATACAAGCTTGAACTCAGAGGTAGACAGAACAGCAGCTTCAACTTCCAAAGGAAAGGTAATTGAAGAGCGTGCAAATGATAGAATAGATACATTAATGTTGATGGCTAATAAGTTGGATCAATTAATAAAAGACAATGAGAATGATGTCAATGTTAATATTAATGAGACCGGTATTGCGGACACAAAAGCGCTTTCTGAGATTGCAGATAACTCAACTGAGGTTGCTGGCGTAAAGGAAACTGTAGGAATTAGCTCATCTGAAGATAAGAAGGAAGTAGATAATAACAATAAAAATACAACCAACTTGTCTGCGCTCAATTTAGAAGCTACTGATTTTCTTTTTACAAACTCAAAGGAACTTAATGCAAAAGGAAAGGTAAAGGAAGTACCAAAAATGATTTATCCAATAAAAAAGAAAGTACTGACTTGGGAAATGGAAGCGACTGCCGGAGCGAATAAACTAAGAGGAAGTTATACTAAACCTACGAATCTAGCAGGAATAGGAACGGCATCTAATGAAAGCGGATCGTACGGTAGCAGCTATGGACTCAAGGTTGGAGTATTATGGAAAAAACATTGGATACTTAAGACTGGCTTTGAATATCACCAACTGTGGTCTCAATTCAATTATGATGAATCAACGACTGTGATGGTACCAAAAGACAGCATACTCTCCCAAGTTATATTTGATCCTTTGGCGGATAGCACAGTGAACCGAATATACGAGCTGAATACTTCAATAAATGCAACTGCAACCCGCAAAGTAGTACATCATAACAAGTATAAGCTATATAGCATTCCTATAGAATTTGGCTGGCAGAACACAAAAGAAAGATTGCTTTATGGGGTTTCTGCTGGAGCTTCTCTGAATTTTGTTCGTGGACAAGAAGGGAGAAGATTGGATGCGGAAAGTAATCTTAGTGATTTTGACTCCACAAGCGATTTGGTTGCTTTTAAGGATTTTGGGATTGGTTTGCGGGTGACTCCTATATTGGGTTACCGTTTGACCTCCAAGTTGTCGGTGAGGATTACTCCTCAGTTGGAATGGTACGGACTTGGCAAATCTGGAAAAGTTGATGACACTTATCGTATAGGAGGAGGGCTAGGATTGGGCTGGCGATTTTAGGCTAACCCGCGCAAAATATCCAAACGATTCTTTGGCGCATCTGGTGCTAAAAAATCTGGAATCGTCCGGTCGGTCCGCCTAGGTCGACTTAAAAAGGCAATAGGCCACTCTGCAATTCGTTCCTCTTTCTTGTGAACGTATTTTCCCTTCTCAGGCTCGTCAATGTATTCTTTTTGCAAAATCAAGGCGAGTGGATCTTCGCTCCCCCTGTTGGCTTTGGAATATTGGAATGCTTCTTCAAAGGTGGTAAAGACAAAGAAGTAATCACTGCCTTTTGCTAAATCGGGAGCACCATCTTCTGGATGACACCAAACTCGGTATTCCAATACTTCATCCCAAACGTAACCACCACCTGCAGGTACAGATCCGGGATAACTGCCTACTTTTACTTCGTCAACTACAGTTGGGAATTTTGTCATTTCTAGGAGGGAAGTTATGGTTAAAGAATGAATCTTGAAGCTATTCCGACTGTCGGAAACCAATACCTTTTCTTTCCGGGAGATCACTCTCGACCAACTTAAAATCAGTAACATCGTCCAATGTTATTCTTTGTACAAGCTCATCACTTCTTTCGTCGATTGGTAAATCCGCCATTCTCAAGTTCTGTCTTCTTATTGCCTCTTTTACTATTTTTCGAACGGTACGAGCGTTACCAAAATACTTATGCTTATTATCTACCAGCTCCTTGATATAATCATTGAGATGTTGTTTCGCTTCTGGCTCTAACACTAGTTCTTCAATTTGGAACATGAGATCGGAAATCTGAGTCAATTCTTCTAGCTTATAATCAGGGAAATTAAACCGGCGGTCGAAGCGAGACATGAGTCCAGGGTTAGCTTCCAAGAATTGAGTCATCTCAACAGGGTAACCCGCTACGATAACCATGAATTCTCCGCGTTGGTCTTCCATTCTTTTTAACAAGGTCTCTATAGCTTCTCTTCCAAAGTCGTTTTGACCGCCTTGAGTAAGCGCATATGCCTCGTCGATAAATAAACCGCCACCCATCGCTTTGTCAATCATCTCCGAAGTTTTGATAGCTGTTTGGCCAACGAAACCAGCTACTAATGATTTTCGGTCACATTCTACCAAATGCCCTCTTTCCAAAATTCCAAGCGCTTTGTAAATCTGAACGAGCAGACGAGCAATAGTGGTTTTCCCAGTTCCGGGATTTCCCATAAAAACGGTATGAACTGAAAAACTCTTTTTAATGTCTTTGCCAATTTCACGATAATAGCGAACCAGTTTAGTCATTTCATCGACCTCTTTTTTAATTTCTTCCAGGCCAACTAGATCATGCAATTGATTGAGCGCATCTTGTAGCAAGGCTTCATCAACGGGTAGTTGCACTTGATTGGTGTCGCCACCAGATTGGAAAATTTTATGCACATCTGCCTCGGTGATGGTCGATAAATCTTCCGGTTCGAGGCTGCTGAGGTCGGTGCTTTGACTGGTTAACCGGAGTGCCATGTTTTGCTTGGCTTCTTCAATGATACCATTGATATATCGGGCATTACCAAATTGGTCGTCTCTGTTTCTATAAATTTCGATCAATCTCTTATGGATCAACTCCATGGCTGTAGGATGAATGATGACACCTCTTTTACCTGCACTGTAATCAGCTACTTCCATCAATTCCTCAGGCGTATAATCCGGAAACTGAATAATATTTCTCAGTCTAGAATTCAATCCCGAATTGGAGTTTAAAAACTGCTTCATTTCTTTGGGATATCCCGCAAAAATAATGGCCAAGTCATTAGAACCATCTGCCAATTCTTTTAACAGTACTTCTACAACTTCTCTCCCAAAGTCTTTTCCATCTTCCCCTCTGTTGGTCAGGGCGTAAGCTTCATCTATAAACAAAATACCACCACGGGCTTTTTCCAATGCTTTTTTTACCTTAGGTGCTGTTTGTCCAATGAATTCTCCAACAAGATCTGCACGACCAACTTCATGAACAGTGCCATGAGACAATAAATCAAGACTGTGATAGATTTTTCCGAGCAAGTGTGCCACAGTAGTTTTTCCGGTTCCAGGATTTCCGGTGAAAACGGAATGTAAATTAAATTGCTGATCTTCCTGAAGGCCTTTTTCTTTTCTTACTTTTAGAAATTGCAGATAAGTTGCCAATTCGTTGATCTGTTTTTTTACCGAATGCAAACCGATCAATGCTTCCAGTTCCGATTTAGCTTCCTCAAAACTGAGCTTGACCTTAGGCAGAGCAGCTCCATTTTTTGCAATGGCCGTTTCTCTTTCAGAGTTAGCAGAATAGGAGAGGGGATTGCCCTCGGCTTCTTCAAATTCACCAACTTCAAAAGGCACAACCGCAATGAGTTGATCCATGAATACGATTTCTAAAAAGTAGATGTCCTCAAACCAGTAGCCGGGCTTGCTTGCTCCATAGCCGGTGTCCAGTTTAATAGTCGGAGGTTTATTGTTAAACTCTTTGAAAAAGTGCATGTAGGCTTTCTTCTGACCAGAGTCATTGTAGAAATAGAATTTTAACTCTATAGGGAGGGAATCTTCTTCGGTTTTTAGATTTTCCAAAGTCATTTCAACATTGACATATCGGGTAAAATCTGCAGCAAACTTTTTGAGGTAAATTCGTTCATTTAAAGGCAGCCCTTCGCGGGTCGATTCGAAGAGGCGAATTTCTTTAATATTGAAATATGGGTTTTTCTCCGGGCTAACGGAACCGCCATCTACAATGTAGAATTCTGTTTTGCCAATAACTTTATCGTCTAAGCGAATCTCCCAGTAGTAAGCGCCCTTTTTCCACCAACCAATGGCAGGGGTTCCCCAACCTTCATTGACATAAACGATGTTCTGATCTTTGGTAATGGTGAGTTCTTTTTTGATGTCGCAGAGAATGGTACCGCTGTGCTTTTCCTTACAATAAAAAGTAACGGTGGTGTTCCAATCGAATTCATCAAAAAGCTTGTTGTAAATGGAAAGCTCACAATAAATATATCGACATTCAGAGGTGTCAAAGACTTTACGATATTTCTTTGCATTCCGGTAGAGGTTCTCCTTAGATGCAAAGATTTTAACGTCTTTGAGTTTATAGTTACCGCCTAAAGCAGCTTGCTTGTCTTTTTTTGCCATTTTGGATTCGTAAAATTGAGTCTGTGATTGTTCGTTTACGGTAAGCCAAAAATAAGAAAAGATTTGCAACTTCTTTTGCAATTAAATTCCACTAGGACTTGAGTGCTCTGGAAGCGGGGCATTGCGGTTAATCTGAAAATTCAAGCTGTGGTCGAATTTGCTGAAGTTCTAGCTTTTAGTAAAGCATAAATACTTGATTGTCAATAAATTACCCGCTTTCGACTTTTTGTAGTGGACTAGAATTTATGAAAAGCTAATCATCAGAATCAGCTCCGCCATCTACTTCCTCCGATGAATCGGAATCTTCTATAGCATCTGTTTGTTTTTTCGCCTCGGCTTTCAGTCGTTCTTTTCGGGCTATTTTCTGATTGTTATTACTTTCGTAAATGGTATAATTTTCATACTTGGTTACGTCCTTCTCTGCCCAAATATCTTTTCCAATATTACACAGTAGCACCAAAGATTCGTAGATTTTATTTCCAATGGAGATCCGGTTTTCCACCGAAATATCCCGCTCAGCTACTTTATCCTGTTGAATATTCAACGCCGATTCAAAGTTTTGAGCCGCATCAGAGACCCGCTTTATGTTGTTCTCATTGACACCAACGTCATCTAAGAAATTGATTTGAGCCCGAGCTACCCTCACAACACGACGACCACAGAAGATGAGTTGGGCATCTGTCATATCACCCATTTTAGCCGTCCCAAATTTGCGATATCTCCCAGAACGATTACCATATTTAATAGCCACTCGAGTCATAATACTACGGATTGCGGTTTTAAGTTTTTCAGCAGCATCGTATTTCTTATCGGTAACGATCATCTGGTCTCCTACCAATTCATCGTCATCTGGAAGCTTTCGGAATTTTTCGCAGTTGGCTAGAAAGCCAGTCAGTTTCTCCTTGGAATAACCATAAGACTCAAAGTGAGCGATATCTCGGTTGGCATATTTGATCCGTTCGATGCATTGAACATAGAGGTCAGCATCAGGGAAGTTATATTGGCGTTGAGTAGATTGTTTTTTCATCTTTGATCTGTTTCATTAGTGAATTGTCTCTGGATCAAAGATAGTCTATTGTTTATTAGAATAGCAATTTTTCGTATCGGAATTTTATTAAAATTATGAAGTTATATTTTTACTCAGATTAAATTTTCTTTCTAATTTTTTTTTTAAATATACTCAACTAAATAAGCTAGGGCAGCTTACCCAATAGATAATTTATTATCTAAAATTTGGGATAAAACCGATTAACTTTGTGCCGATTACAAAAGACAATTTCCTTAATAACAAACCTAAAACCTTTTGGATTATGCCAATCAAGAAAGTAAACCTTCAGTCAAAACTAAACACCTTTAGCGAGTATTGGTCACCAAAAATAGTCGGTGAGCTAAACGGCCAAATGGTGAAAATAGCTAAGTTCAAAGGCGAATTCGTTATGCACAAGCACGATAAGGAGGACGAATTATTCTATGTAATCCAGGGGCAATTGTTTATTGAATTGAAAGACCAAATTTTGGAACTCAACTCTGGTGAATTTGTAGTTATACCTAAAGGAGTGGATCACAAACCCTATGCGCCCGAAGAAGTGAGTATTATGTTATTTGAACCTGCCACAACCTTGAACACGGGGAATATAGAAAGTGATTTGACAGTTTCTGAATTAGATAAAATTTAAGAGGAGAGAAATATGGCTCTTTTTAATATTGAAAATAAACCGAACTTCTCCCTGTTTATGTAAATATTGCTAATTATTACTCTGTTACATAAGTAAAGAACTTAATTGTAATTCTATTATACCTTACTTGCTTCCCACATACTTCCGCTTCATATATCTCGAATAAGCAAAACCCAAAATAGAAGGTAAAATCCAAGGGACCATCATCCACTGTGCATCCAATTGAAATACCTTCATCAAAATCCGGCTGCCCCCAAAAGCAGCAAAGGCCGTATAGGCAGCAATCCCAGTAATAATTGTCCCCTGAATATGCATTTTAAGTCTGGTTTCTTTCTCCATTGCCTTTTCTTTAGAAAACAAAAATTCTCTACCAGAGGGTAGGACCAACAAGCCAAAGAAAAGCATCATCGTACCCATATTCTGAAAGTGGAATTTTATACCACCTAGTAAGATCATACCAATACCAGCAGTAAAAAGTATGGCTAAAAAGACCTTTCTGATAGCGAAGTATCGATCAGACCATACCTTTCCTTGTTGCAAGATTTGGTAAGAATACCAAAGTGGGTAGGCTGTGATAATGGATAAATAGCCCAAAAAGACAGCCGATATCAAATTCCCCATAAGGAGATTACAAATACTCATCAAAAAAGCTGAAAGCACCACAATCCACATCCCAATATAATAGTACCACCCCACTTTTTTATGCAAGGGACTCCCTTTTTGAAGACCTATAGGAATCCAGAAAATTACCAAGCTAATAAAGCCTACAGGAACGTGTATCGCGAGCAGTGTTTTGTGAATCAGTTCGATCATGTCAGGTTGTTTTTATTAATAAATTGAATTCGATATCACAAACATAAGTGTAGTGACAACTAAAAACAAAGGCAAAGTGACGACTGGAAAGCAATGGGATAAAACGCAATGGAAATGTGGTGAATTACAGGGGGAGGGACGAATGGCAAGCTTAAAATGGAGTGATTAGAAGGAAAGGATTGGCTGAATGTAGATGATTTTTTTAGGAGAATCAGAATAGTTAATCAAAATTACAAGGAAAATCAAAACTAGAAAACCAATACGGAGGAATCGTGGTAAAAGATTTTGATTTTCATTTTCAAACCGGCTCCTTCAATCGTTCCCGCTCTTTCAGTAAAATCTGTATATCCGCCATGGCTGTTTTCTTAAAAGACTCAAACAAATCAGGAATCTGATCGGTATTGATTTTCTTATGGCTATATTCATTCATTTTATGAATCAATGGTTGCAGCTTCGGTAAGCCAATATTATTGATGGTGGATTTGATACTATGCGCCTCAAAGTAGAAAGTCTCCAGATCATTGAGGTTGATGCTTTCTTCCATGGTGTTCAAAGTATTTGGAATCTGATCTAGAAAGATATCCAGGATTTCTAGCTTGAATTGGTTCTTATTTGGGAAATTACGATTTAAGGTCATAAAATAAGCATGTTGATTTTGCGGAATCGAACCGGAAGGGCGGGGAGAAGTATCCTTGTTCTTTTTGAGGGGTTCGTCCAACACTTTGCTCAGCTCCTGCACTAATAGCTCTGGGCTAAAGGGCTTACCTATGTAACTCTGAACATCAATTGACTTTGCATAATGCGCTTCTTTCTCATTGGAGCTGGCTGTCAGGACAATAACAGGACTGTGTTGATTTTGTTGTCCAGAGAGCCCCCTAAGTTCTTTGATAAAAGCCAGACCATTTCCATCAGGCAATTTCACATCTGATAAAATGCAATCAAATTCCTCTGAGGCAACTTTAGCCTTTGCTTCAGCAATGGTTTCAGCGGTAGTAATTTCTATTCCCCAATCCAGAAACATATTTTTTGCGAAGAGCAAATTTGCTTTGTTGTCTTCAATTAGGAGTATGTTTTTATAAGCCCAATGCTTTGGAATTTGAAGGCTGGTCTTTTTCTTTAAGTAAACAGCGACTTCTTCTTCCGTTGGTATCTCAAAAGAAAGGTTCACAAAAAAGGACGTTCCTTTATTTACTTCGCTATTCACCTCAATACTACCACCCATAATATTGACAATGTTTTTCACAATATTCAACCCAAGGCCAGCACCTTCATATACCGTATCTGAATCCTCATGAACTCTAGTAAAACTATTGAATATTTTGTTCAGTTGATCTTTTTTCATTCCTATTCCGGTATCTCGAATTTCAAATTGAAGATCTACTTTATGGTCTGTTTTTTCCAAAACGAAAATGTGTAGAGCAATATAGCCTACGTGAGTGAACTTTATGGCATTGTTGAGTAAATTAATAAAGAGCTGATACAAACGGGTCTGATCTCCAATTAAAAATTCAGGTAAACTCGGTGGACAGACACAAAGCAGACTCAGTCCTTTTTTCTGAGCTTCCAAAGAAAGTATATTGTTCAACTCATTGCAAAGTTGTTGGAGAGAAAAAGGCTGAGGTTTTAATTTGATTTTCCCTGCGTTTATTTGGGAAAAAGTCAGCAGATCATTAATGATGACCAACAAGTTATTTGCGGAATTTTTGACAATTTCTACATACTCTCGTTGACTATTGTCGAGATTGGTTTTTGACAAAAGCTGGTTCATCCCCTGAATGCCATGTAGTGGTGTACGAAGTTCGTGACTAACATTGGCAAAGAGCTCTTCCTTGAATTTCGATTGTTCTTCGAGTTGACTTTTTTGCTCATTAAGCGCTGCCGTTTTTTCTTGCAGCTCTTCAATGGTTTTATTAAGTACATTGTTGGTCACCTGACGGTCATTCAATGTCTTCTCTAGTTTGTATTCAGTAATGATGAACTCCTTTTCCAGCGCCTTTAAGGCTAGCTTTATCTCATCTAAGCTGTCTTTGCAAACAATATGTTTACAAATTAAATCTCTGACTACCTCAATATTAGTTTGCCGATTCATTTAAACGGAATTTTATAAGCTTATTTGTTAACAGACTGATCGAGAAAATTTGTTTACGAAGAGTCTTGCTGTATGGAAATCTAGTTCGTTAAAATATACCTAGATGCTGATCTGAGACAAGCTTTAGCGCTAGTTGTCTAAGAAACAGGTTTTGCAAGTGTGTCTTGTTGGTTGTGTCGTATACTATTCCGTTAGTTAGGGGGAATTGGGGAAGTTTCTTTTTGTTGAATTAGGGTGGTTAGTTTTATTTCGTAGAGAAAATAATGTATTGTAATTAATTGAAATTTCAATAAAAATCAGAAACCAATAAGCTAAACTAAAGATAGAAGGCTTTGATTTATATGTTGATTTTTATTTCCGTTCTGTTAAAAGTACGAGACTACAACTTTCATTATAAAAATGAGTGGTGCCTGTGCCATGCTGGCCAATTTCGCCATAGGTGAAAAAGCCAATCATGGGTTTATTCCAAATTTCGTGAATGCCTTTTACTTCCTCTTCTACAACTGGTCCCAGGGCCATTTTTCTAGCCATACAAGAAAATAAAAGCATAGCATCTGCTTCTTCGTTTTTCTTTTGAAAATCCTTAAATCCGAGGAGTGTTTCGTCTATTATTCCAAAACCAGGAGCCACTGAAAATTGAAATCGATCTCCTTCTTTTATTGGCCCAGCCATCACCAAAGAACCTTCAGATTCATTCGCGTTTAAAGCAATGCGTAAAATATGAACATTGTCTTCTCTAAGCAATTGTAATGGATACTGAGCAGATCCTGTCGCTATATTTCCAACCTCAGAAGCATTGTGGTGGTAGTTGCCAAAATATTCTTTTACTACGTCAAGCGCAGGCTTGTCGTTTATCGTGTATATAATGTTATCTTTGGAATTTGTAATCTGATGTTCAACACCTATAGGTTGCCAGCCACAGAGGGCTTTCCCTCTTACTTCAATCTTTTTATTGTCAAGTACTAGTGCGGTAATTCCTGTTTTTCTAAAATGATTTGTACTGAAATTAAAGGTTTCATTCATTTGAAAATCATCACCAGCCATGCCTCCAAAAAGAGAAGGGGTGCCCCCAACCGTTTTGTTAATGCCTTTAATTAGACACTCCCCACTGATATTCATAGAAAATAATAATATAAAAGAAGGATCCTGGAAATGATCTTTAGCGAATGTTCCCAATGCATTGCCTGTCTCCTCAGAAGATGCATAATTAGAGTTCATATCAAAAATCCGAAAAGCTTCCCTGTCTATGTCTAACAACATGACTACAATTTTATTCTCTGATATCCCAGTACCTGTGAATTCGCCACAGGTAGAAGCTCCTACTAATTGTATATTGAGTTGAGAAAATAGCTTTGGAAAGTTCTCGATATCGCAAGCGATGGAGCCAAAGGCGATGGCTAAAGTCGCTTTGAACCCCGAAGCAAGAATGTCTTCTACTTTATATTTGACTTCTGCTGAAGAGCTCCCCGTAATGATTTTAGATTTCATATGTTAGTTAGTCTACAAGTATTAGTGCAATTTGTAATGTAAATACACTCTCTCCAAGAGCAAAATACCTGCCAAGGAAATGAAGAAAAGAGACTGATTTGTGACTAGGAAAAGGGGGAGTGGACTAAAAGATGGAATAATTTAGTTTTGTTGTAGAATAGACA
>CAZDTI010000116.1:0-20998 GCA_964508085.1 uncultured Saprospiraceae bacterium
AGCGTGGGATTTAGAGATATAAAACGGTAAAATCCAGCCTACTTTAAATCCATAGATTAAATCCAAGCGACTACTTTTATCACTTTCCGACATTGTTGCGAAGTCATAGTCTCTACGGTTTTGCGTAAAGCCCTGTGTGAGCTCAAAACCACCATAGAAGTTGACCAATCTATTTTTTGCCAAATGTTGGTAGCCAATAAATTCACTCAACATTAGCCCATTAGACAAACGGTCGTATCCTTTAGCAAAGTTGCCAGTGATTTGAGGAACGAAAGCCTGCGGGTCCTCCTGGACTCTGATTTTATGCTGGAGGAAACCAAGCCCCAACACCAATCGCAAACCACTCTTTGTATTATTTTTTACTACCGGAATCAACTTACCAATCCGCAGTTCTGTATGGAACCCTCTTTCTCTAAGAGCTATGGCCGCCCCGCTAGAATTACTTGCTATAATTACCCCTTGCGATGTAGCCAGATTCTCAAGTACGTTATCATTTACTTTATTTCCGAAAATAATACCTCCGCCAAGTCCAAAAATCCAGTTATTTGACAGGATCATTTCTGCACCGAGCCCAACATCGAAATTTAAACCGAAACGGTCTTTCATATCTCCTCCAGGAAGCCCAACACCGTAATTAATATCAAATAACAGTGCGCGACCTTCATTGGTACTTTGTCTGATTTTGTTTTGCGCAGAAAGGGAAAAAACAAATAGAAAGGGGCAGAAGATTAAGAGGATTTTTTTATACATATATTTTATTTAACTAAATCTATTAACGATAACAATTAACTTCCCACTAATGCAAACCTCGAGGACTTAAACAACAACCTCCCCTACTGGCGCAAGTAAACGAAGCTCTCTTAAGTATCACGTTTTGCAAGTTCTTTGGTTGAGATGCTATTAACTCTGAATTGCAACTATAATTGATTTGCATAAAAGCACGCAAGATTCTGGAAGAGTCGCCCCCTTTCTCGCAAAATCAAACAACAGGTGGCTGTATCAAATCCCAAAGGTTACCATACAAATCTGCAAATACAGCTACAGTTCCCCACTCTTCTTCAACTGGTTCACGAACGATTTTTATATTATGATTTAACAGATTTTGGTAATCACGCTTGAAATTATCTGTGTGCATAAAAAGGAAAACGCGACCCCCCGTTTGATATCCCACACTTTTTTTCTGTTCCTCATTTGCAGCCTGAGCAAGTAACAGGCTCATTTCTCCTTCTCCTTTTGGGGAAACCACTACCCAGCGTTTTGTTTCTGACATCTCTTTATCTTCAATCAGATCGAAGTGAAGTTTATTGGTATAAAAGTCAATGGCTTCATCATAATCATCTACTACCAATGCTATTTTTACAATTTGTTGGTTCATAAAGTGTTCTACGTTATACAGGTGATCTTTTATTCTTATTGGTTCCCTCAGCATCTAATTATTTATGGCCTATTTAGCCTTTAGACAATACTTAACTCAAAATTACCGAAGAGCAAATATATCCTTTTTCTAAAAACTAGTTTAAGCGGTTTCTCATTAGCATTAAGTATTACACAAAAAGAATTATATTCGCATTCTTTATAACAGCCAATTCTACATAGTATGTCTGCAAATATCCCAATGGTTGACTTACAGGGGCAATATCAGCGCCTAAAACCAGAACTTGATCCTGCGCTCCAAAGCGTACTTGACAGCTGTTACTTTGTTGGTGGACCTTCTGTTAAAACCTTTGCGGAAAATCTGGCTGCTTACCTAGATGTCAAACATGTTATCCCTTGCGGAAATGGAACAGATGCTTTGCAATTAGCTCTTATGGCTATGGATTTGAAGCCCGGTGATGAGGTCATTACCTCACCCTTTACCTTTGTAGCAACGGTTGAAGTCATTGCTTTGCTGGGTCTGAAGCCTGTTTTTGTTGACTGTGAGGTAGATTCTTTCAATATTGACCCTGATAAAGTAGCAGAATCCATTACAGACAGAACTCGTTGCATCATCCCCATACATCTTTTTGGTCAGGCCTCTAATATGGAAGCGCTGCAAAAAGTAGTAGCTGGAAAAGACATTTACCTGCTCGAAGATAATGCACAGGCTATTGGTGCGGATTATCGGTTTAAGGATGGTCGCAGCCAAAAAGCAGGAACTATTGGCCATATTAGTACGACTTCCTTCTTTCCCTCTAAAAATCTGGGCTGTTTTGGTGATGGAGGAGCTGTTTTCACCAACGATGATACTTTAGCGGAAAAAATAAGAATGTATGGCAACCATGGTATGAAGGTTAGGTACTACCACGATACAGTGGGGATCAATTCCAGATTGGATGCTTTACAAGCAGCAGTATTAGACGTGAAACTCCGACATTTGAACGACTTTAACAATGCCAGAATAGCTGCTGCAGACTATTATGATCAGGCTTTCAGTGGCTTTCCTAACGTAACAATCCCATTCCGTGCGCCGTATAGTAGTCATGTTTTTCACCAGTATACGCTCCAAATAGAAGAAGGGAGAGATGCTATTCAATCTAAATTAAAAAACGCTGGTATTTCCTCAGCAATTTATTATCCTGTACCTTTGCATCTTCAAAAAGCCTATTCCGAATATGGATATAAAAATGGGGACTTTCCTGTTGCAGAAAACCTTTCTAAAAAGGTACTATCTTTACCCATCCATACAGAACTTAATGAGCACATTCAAGAGCGTATTGTGGGAGCGGTAAAAAGTGCAATGACTTATCAGAAAGTTTGAAGCACTTGAATTTTTTAAAATAAAAATCTTCTATCCGAATTCTCGCATATTTGCTTTTTGATTTTATTGTTTCTTGAACTATTAATTATAATAACGACATCCTCCGATTTACGCCAGTTAAATAGAAAAATAAACGTTTATAATGAAAAGAATATTAATTACCGGTGCTGCCGGATTTTTAGGATCGCATTTGAGCGACCGTTTCATCAAAGAGGGTTATCAGGTTATTGGAATGGACAATCTGATTACCGGTGACTTGAAGAACATCGAACACCTTTTTCCGCTGAAGGAATTTGAATTTCACCACCACGATGTTTCTAAATTTGTACACGTATCTGGCAAATTGGATTATATCTTACACTTCGCTTCTCCTGCCAGCCCTATTGATTATTTACAGATGCCAATTCAAACCTTGAAAGTGGGTTCTTTGGGAACACATAATTTGCTTGGTTTGGCAAAAGATAAAAAAGCTCGTATCCTCATCGCTTCTACTTCCGAGGTTTATGGAGATCCTTTGGTACACCCACAGGTAGAAGAGTACTGGGGTAATGTTAATCCAATTGGTCCACGTGGTGTTTATGACGAGGCGAAGCGTTTCCAGGAAGCGATTACCATGGCTTACCATACTTTCCATGGGTTGGAAACTCGTATTATTCGTATTTTCAACACTTATGGCCCACGTATGCGAGTGAATGATGGTCGGGTTCTTCCAGCCTTTTTCTCTCAAGCCATCCGAGGCGAAGGACTAACGGTTTTCGGCGATGGTTCTCAAACGCGCTCTTTCTGCTATGTTGATGATTTGGTAGAGGGTATTTACAAGTTATTATTGAGTGATTATCACATGCCTGTTAATATTGGAAACCCAGATGAAATTACCATCAAGGAATTTGGAGAAGAAGTCCTGAAGTTGGTTGGTAATGCTGATGCAAAACTCATTTATAAAGACTTGCCGCAGGATGATCCGAAGCAACGGAAACCGGACATCACCCGTGCAAAAGAAGTGTTGGGCTGGGAACCAAAATATGACAGATCAGAAGGATTGAAAAAGACTTATGAGTACTTTAAGAAGGTAGTAGAAGCGAAAGGCAAGATTAATTAGAAAATAAATTCGAAGATAAAGAACACGTAAGTCTGTATTCCCAACAATGGTTTTACGGACTTACTTTTTTAGCATAGCTCTTTTTACTTAAAAATTTGGTTATTTGATAAACCAGTAGGGCCGCCAGGCGGGATTCCGTGAAGTTAATAAATTCTGCCAACGCTGCCCCTAGCCCCCTAAAGGGGAAATCTGCCCACTCTTGATCAAAATCACTGCTTTTGTCCAAGAGCCAAAATTTTTATACTACGATGGCCACTAACAGATGCACATATCTGTCTCTTTATTAACCCAAAGCAAAATCAATAATTATGTCATACGAAAAAACAATTCTTATTACTGGAGGCGCTGGATTCATTGGTTGTCACTTGGTGAATTTGATGGTGAAGAAATACCCAAACTATCAGATCGTCAATTTGGATGCGCTGACCTATGCTGGGAATTTAGAAAACCTAACTGAAGTAGAAAAGGCGGATAATTATCTGTTTATAAAAGGAGACATTGTAGACGCAGATTTCATCCATGAGCTGTTTCAAGTACACGATTTTGATGGTGTTATTCACCTTGCGGCAGAGTCTCATGTGGATCGCTCGATTTCTGACCCGATGAGTTTTATCAAAACGAATATCATTGGAACTATGAATCTGCTGAATGCTGCGCGAGATGCCTGGAAAGGGAAAGAGGGTAAGCGTTTTTATCATGTTTCTACAGATGAGGTTTATGGAACATTAGGAGAGACTGGATTATTTACGGAGGAAACTTCTTATGATCCACGGAGCCCCTACTCTGCTTCCAAGGCCAGTTCGGATCACTTGGTTCGGGCTTACCACCATACTTATGATTTACCTATTGTCATTTCCAATTGTTCTAATAATTATGGTCCTAATCAATTCCCTGAGAAACTATTGCCCCTTTTCATAAACAACATCAAGCACCGTAAGGCATTACCTGTTTATGGTGATGGAAAATATACACGCGACTGGTTATGGGTAAAAGATCATGCAGATGCGATTGATTTAATTTTCCACAAAGGAAAAAATGGAGACACTTATAATATTGGTGGCAATAACGAATGGAAAAATATTGACCTGATTAAAGTACTTTGCAAAATCATGGATGAGTTGTTGGATCGTCCGGAAGGAGATTCTTTGAATTTGATTACCTATGTAAAAGATAGGGCGGGCCATGATCGTCGTTATGCAATTGATGCTTCTAAATTGATGAATGAATTAGGTTGGAAGCCTAGTATTCAGTCGGAAGAGGGCTTGAAAAAGACAGCAGAGTGGTATTTGGCAAATGAACAATGGATGGAGAATATTACTTCTGGGACTTATCAGGAGTATTATGCGAAGCAGTATGAAGAGCGGTAATTCCTCGATTCGTTCGTGCCTCACTCACTCGGAATGACAATTATTCGATTCGCTGTGCTCGCTCGAAATAACAGTGATTAGTACTGAACAGGGCTTATATGAAAGTTCAATTGGAAATAGCCAGCTAGAGTAATGTTTTTTCATCACTTCTAGCTGGCTATCGAATACTTAGGCAGTTAGATGATGAACAGCTTTAAACCCTTTCTAATCAAGCAATCACTCCTTGAGGCACCATAACAAAGCCTAACAACAAACTGCTTCTTAGAATCTTAATCCACTCTCACAAAAATTAAGTAATTAATACCGTTCCCGATCCTTAAACGGTTGCCTCGGCACCCACCCTTCATGATCCGGCTTAAGATAATCCAAAATAGGCGCAACAAACTTGTTAGAAAAAGCATTCGGATGTCTCATATAGCAGAACATCTCATGAGCGCGTGCACCGACAGAGCTTTTGATCTCTAAGGCCGTACGAGCAAAAACTACCTTCTCTACCTGCTTTTCAATTCCAATCTTTACAATTTCATAAAGGATATTTAGATACACCTGGTATTTACGATTGAAGTCTTGATTAAAGCCAAGAAAATGGGCTTCTAATTCATGGCCATTAAGTAAGGTTGTATAGAAAGCGATGAGTTTTCCATCTAGGAAATAAGCATCTAAGGTGAAGTCATCTTTGAATTCCTTTTTCAGAGCAAGGAGGTAATTTACGTTGAGGTTGACTAAGTTAAAGCCAGATTTCTCAGCTACACTTTGATAAAGTTTAAACAGTTCTTCTTTCTTTTCCTCTATTAACTTTTCATCAAACGACTGCTTTTCCAAAGGAAGGGATGATTTAATGGCTTTTCTTGCACGCACTCGATATTTAGAGTGCATGGAAGCGAGATAATCGTCAAAACTTTTCCACTTAGCATCCATATCCAAAACCATGTTTGGTTCTATTATGAACTCATTCATTTTGGTATTCGCAGGAACGAAGGATTCATCCCTGGTGCCTTGGAAAAGGTCTTTGAGTAAGTAGCCATTAATATTAGCCCCCTTCTGATTCAAGACAGTCTTAGCTACATCCATGGACTGATCGACCAATTCGAATGTTTCTTTTGAGGATAAAACATTGGGTTTGAAATAATAACCATGCTCTCCCGTCAGTAGAATATTTCCGCAAACGAAGGTGGTAAACTCTACTTTAGATGCCACCAACCCTTTCAAAAAACGACCAATAACTGTGAAGAAACAAGGAGAGGCCTGACTTTCCTTTTGATTCAAACCTTTGTCTACATTGAAGCGTTGAATTTGGCAAGCCGCCACACCGATTGGCTGATCCTTTTTCCTGAAAAGGGTATAGCAAAAATTCATATTATCCGGTGGATTGTGCTCTAGAGCTTGCAGATATTTTCTACCTAAAAATATGTTGTCTACTGGCGCAGTTTGCTCCCACAGACCTGGCATTTCGTCTATAGTGCTAACTACGGCTATATCACATCCCGTCTTCCCGATTGGATTCCACGAAAGTGAATGGCTTGTCTTTAGCATAGAAGAACTATAATTCATATTTTCTGGAGAACAGTTTATAATGTGCTTAATGAAACTAAGCTATAACACCTAAAATAATGTTTTTTGACAAATATTGTTTAAAGATTTGCGACATTTTTAGTCACTTACTTCTTCGCTTCTTTCTTCACCAGCCATTTTTTCACCTCAGACATTGCATGGCGTTCATCCTTCCAGCCTTTCATTTCCGTGATTCCAGGGCCTTTATAGTTTAGAAACCAATTTTGGATGATTTGCTGAGCGGCATTGTATTTTAAGGTAAAAGTCATAAAGTCAGTAGCATTAATGACCTGTAAAGAAGTATCGACAGGAACTGCAATTAATTTAGTGTCGATTTCTTTATCATCTACTAATTCCAGAGTCGCAATTGGAATGACTTCCATTACGGTACCACTAGGAACAGACTCTGCGATAACGAGTACATCAAGTGCATCTCCATCTCCTCCTGTGGCAGGATCCATGTAAGTGGAAGGTATGAAACCATAATTCCCTACATAAGGGACAAAATTAACTACCCGCTTCTTCCCTTTTCGAATTTCTACGACAAACTCGCCAGAATCATAGTCGTACTCTGCTTTATGGTTCGTCCCTGCAGGAATCTCAATAACCGCATTAATCCCTTTATTTGTAAGAGCAGGAATGAGTTCATACTTAGTTTTCTCTTGTTTACAAGCCATTAAAGTCAATAAACAGAGAACCAATAGAAAATTTAGCTGTTTCATGCGTACTTTTTTAATTAAGAATGCCACCTTCTTGTTGAGGCGCGCAAAGGTACAGAATTTCTTTTGTTCATAGAATGCTTAACCAACTGTCTCTGATAGAACAATTGACGAATTAAAAGAGGCTTTAATTCAAAAAATGTACCCTTCCGAGGTCATTATCCCGTTGAATTTTCAGAAATTGCATGTCAGCGTTTACTTTAACATTGTAATAGAAGCTGATTAAACCACACTTTAACCAACTACTTATGGCAGAAAAGACCTATTTCAACCCAGAAGACTTAAAGAAATTTGGTAACATCACTGAATTCCAAGAAGTTATGGGAAAAAAATTCTTTGATTATTATGCAGAGGTTTTCAAAGAGGGCGCTTTGACGGAGAGAGAAAAAGCATTGATCGCTTTGGCGGTGGCACATTCGGAGGCCTGTCCATATTGTATTGATGCTTATTCAACGGATTGTTTAAAGAAAGGAGCGGATGAGGAGCAGATGATGGAAGCAGTCCATGTGGCGGCGGCAATTAAAAGTGGAGCCACTTTGGTGAATAGTGTACAGATGATGAATCATGTGAAGAAGAAGTTGATGTAATTTAGATCAAAATCAAACTAGAATATAAAATGGCAATTAAGCAAAAAGGTAAATCTCTAAAATCTCGAGGAACAGATCTTTCCGACTCTTTCTTCCAATTGAATGTATTAAACGGAAAAGAATTGGTAGACGATCAATTTCCTCCTTTCGCAGGAAAGATACAAGAGGCCGGCTGGAATAAAGGACTGACACCTTCAAAGACTGAAATCTTTCAATTGAACATTGGAAAACTGTGCAACCAAACCTGTGCACACTGCCACGTAGATGCCGGACCAGATCGTAAGGTGGAGAACATGTCCAAAGAAACGCTAGAGAAATGCTTGGAAATGATCGCTGCTCTACCTGATGTTCATACCGTAGATATAACTGGTGGTGCGCCAGAAATGAACGCTCACTTCCGATGGTTTGTAACAGAATGTACCCGTTTGGGCAAAAAAGTAATTGATCGTTGCAATTTGACCATTATAATGGCAAATCCAAAATATCGTGATTTGCCTCAGTTTTTTGCAGAGCATAAAGTCCAAGTGGTTTCTTCTCTACCCTATTTTAGCAAAAGCAGAACTGATTCTCAACGAGGGGATGGTGTTTTTGAAGACTCTATAAAAGCGCTGCAATTATTGAATGAAGCTGGTTATGGAAAAGAAGGCAGTGGTTTGGTACTCGACTTGGTTTATAACCCGTCTGGCGCATTCTTACCAGCAAGTCAGGAAAGTTTACAAGCAGAATTTAAGCGTCAGCTGAAACGAAAATACGATATTGAGTTCAATAGCTTATACGCCATTACGAATCTGCCGGTGAGTCGATTTTTGGACTACCTCATCGAAACGGACAACTATAAAGATTATATGCAGGCTTTAATTGAAGCTTACAATCCTGCTACCATTGATGGACTGATGTGCAGAAATACCCTTTCTGTTAGTTGGGATGGTTTTATCTACGATTGTGATTTCAATCAAATGCTGGATTTGAAGTTAGCAACGAAAAAGGTACAGCACTTGAATGATTACGACTTGGAAGCCATTAAGAATAGGAAGATAGTTTTGAATCAGCATTGTTATGGTTGTACTGCTGGGGCAGGGTCTAGTTGTGGTGGGGAGGTGGTGTAATTTTTTCACCATCAAAAGCAACTGCAACCTCAACCAAGTCCGTACCGGAACGGGCGGGCTTCAGTTCTCTTTAACACGCGAGTAAACAAGATTGAAACCTATATCAAAAAACCTTCTAACGTGGTAATCGCGTTAGAAGGTTTTTGATTTTGATTTATATTGAAATTTTGATTTTGCAGGGAGTAGGATTTCACGGTTCCTGTTCCTCGACTCCCTGTCTGTTGCTCGGAATGACCGGAGGAGACGCATCGTAACTTGTATAAAATTCAGTGTAGTAAGAAAACACACATTAGCAGAACACTAATCCCCTCTGTCTAAAAAACATACTCCACGTTCTCAAACCGCCCTTCCGAAACGGTATGCACCACCGTCCCTGCCAAATCAGTCACCACAAATTCAAAGTCTCCAGAAATCTTTCCATCCGCACAGTTTGTGATACGGACAAATCCATCTTTCGAGGGATTTCCTGCTCCTGTTATGGTCAAACGAGCAAAGTTCATTTCTCCGGAGGTAGCAGTAAAATTATCTCCTGCATTTGCATGATCTTCTCCGTAGTAAGTATTCTCTGTCAGACATTCTCCAGTTTCTGCATTCTCATAATCCTGGACGATGATAGAAATCGTTGGTCCGGCTGGATCACTGCCAAAAAAATCAAAACGCTTGGCAGCACTGCTTCCCGTTCCTAAGACTGAAATAGTAGGTTGATTGATACCCGCTGCCTCCCAATCGTTTCCATCTATCTTACAGAAAAAATAATTACTCCGGTCAGATCCTCCAGAATCACCAGAATCGCCATCGTCTTTATTACAAGACATTGTAGATAAACTGAGCAATATAAAAGCACAAAACAATAATTTTAGTTGGTCCATTTTTTTTCAGATTGATTGTCTGCAAAGATACAGGTTTCGCCAAAGTAGCAGATTTTTTTTGAGAATACAAATAAGTGAATTCGTTGATTCGTGAATTGGTGTATTCTAAACACTTTGCGCTATAGAGGACGAATCCTAATTCACCCTAAGTTATAGGTATGGACTTCAAAAAAAATTAACACTTCAGAAAATTTTGTAAAACCGTTAACATTTTTTAATTTAACAGTTCCAAATTTATATCCGAAGTTTATACGTTACTCAGTTTGTTGTATTGAAAACTTACTTTCGTCAGTAGTTTTTCAAATACTGCTTACGTAATAACAATGTTACAAGAAACGAAAAACTTATGAAAAGTCTGGTCCTCCTTTCCCTGCTCTGCCTTCTAATGGTATTGGCACATTCTACCGATGTAAAATGCAATACACCGGTTTTCAGTAATTGTGATGATCTCAGTCTAGACATTTCTGTAAGCCCTACCTATGATGTCATTCTTTCCTGCGATAATACTCCGATAACCTTACAAGCCAGCGGCAGTAGTTCTAATGGAAATTATAGTATCGGTTGGATCGATCAAATCGGCCAATCCGTACTCACCGTTTCTGAACCAGGACTTTACACGGCTGTTATCACGGATATTTCCTCGGGATGCACTGCTACGGCTTCCAGTTTCATTGAACTCATTGATAATACCCCTCTAGCAGATGCGGGTAGCAACATAGAGGTTTCTTGCCTTGATCCTTGTACAACATTGACAGCAACGATAGGAGGAAACAGCAATGTACTTGCGATTAAATGGATTGGGCCAGATGATTTTTGCACCAATGAATTAGAGCCGGAAGTTTGTCTGCCTGGTGAGTACATTCTTAGTGTCCATGAGGAAAATGGAGGCTGCACTGTATATGATACAATTTTTGTTCTTGAAACTTATAGTAGTATTAACACTATACACACAGAACGTGTTTGTCCTGGCGATTGTGCCACTTATGCAGGGGTAGAATTTTGCGAGTTAGGAGAATACGAACTAGTCTTTCAATCCTGGCAAGGTTGCGACTCGGTGATTTCCCTTTCGGTAAACGAAATAAATGTCTCCGCTGATATTGCCATCCCTGATGTGCTGAATTGTCTAAACGAACAGGTCTTTCTTTTTGGACAAAACTCTCAAGTCCCTCCAGGAGCACAATATTTTTGGTCTAGTCATGATGGTCATTTCGAAGAGGCTCCAAATTCTCTTTCCCCTTCTGTAGACGCCCCTGGCACTTACATTCTCCAAATTAACACCTTAGAAAATTGTACAGTCACAGACACGGTAGTTGTCATAGCTGATAGATCGGAACCGAACATATCTGCTGGAGACGACACCCAACTTGATTGTCCAAGTCAAATTGCCATTATAAATGGAGAAATAGATTCTATGCTGACTTCTTTTGATGTCAAATGGTCTGGTCCTGATAGTTTCAGCTCCGGTATTTTAGAAAATGAAGTGAATGCCATTGGAGCCTATACTTTGAGAGTAACCAATCTTCAAAACGGTTGTTTTACTGATGATGACACAAACGTAGGCCCACCAGAAGTTGTAACAATTGACCTAAGCACTGAACAAACCTGTTGGAACGAGGACAAGGGAAAAATTAACATTACACTTACAGAGGGGGGATCGGCCCCATACCTTTATTCTTTAGATGGATTAAATTATCAACACGAATCGAATTTTCAACAATTGTCTTCCGGAAACTATACCGTTTATTGGAAAGATATTGAAGAATGTGGTGGAGCTACACAAATTGTCATACCACAGATACCACCTATCCAAAATAAATTGGAAGATGCCTATCATATCTGCACAGATAGTTATACGACTCTGAATGCGGCAGCTAACCTTACGGAACTCCAATCTGAAGTAAATTACAAATGGAATACGGGTGCTACTACACCCGTTATCAGAACCAATCTTGAAGGGGAATACTGGGTGGAAACTCGCAACCAATGTGAAACAGTCCGCCAAGATGTAACGGTTATAAACGATTACATTCCCGCTAAGGAAAACATCTACATTCCTTCTGCTTTTTCTCCTAACGGTGATTTAATAAATGATGTGTTTCAAGCTTACCTTAAACACGACCTTATCCATTTCGAAATGAAAATTTTCGATCGTAGAGGAAGTCTTATGTTTTCCACTGAAGATCCTACTATCGGTTGGGATGGTACTTTAAAAGGAGAGGAAGCTCACGGTGGCGTCTATGCCTGGTATATAGATTTCATCGTTTCTACTTGTGAAGGAGGAAGGGATCGCGCCTTCTTTCAAGGTGATGTCACCCTCTTGAGATAAAAAAATCCCAGGACGAAAACAAATCCGTCCCAGGATATCCTATTGAAGCAAATATTCTTTGAAAATCTAAATGACAATTAATCACTAAATCAAAATCTTCTAACGTGATTTCCACGTCTCGACTTTTTAATTTTCATTTCTATTTAAATTTTGATTCTTTAATTTATTTTCTCGATTCAAAATCAAAACCTTCTGTAATAATTCTCAGGTACTAGTTTTAATTTTAATTCTCTACCGGTGAATCTGTACATACCCAGAATACGACCTTCCTTCTCCATCTTCTAAGACATAGAAGTAAGTACCATCTGGTAACATCTTTCCTTCCCATGTTCCATCCCAATCATTCAAGTAGCCTTTCTTAAAGTAGACCGCATTACCCCATCTGTTGAAGACGCTTAGTTCACTATCTGCATAATTTTCGATTCCTTGGATCGTAAAGAAGTCATTCACCCCATCTCCGTTTGGAGAGAAACCAGTGAACACCGTCAAGCCTTCACAGACTACCGTAATTGTAACAATGGTCGTATCACAAGCATAAGTATTACACAATACATAAGTATAGGTATCTGGCATATTACCATCACAATATTCTTCATCCGGTTGGTAAGTCATCGTACCATCTTCATTGACGGTTACATCACCAAAGTTAGGTGGAGTGATGACATATAAAGTATCGAAGGTTCCATTAATGGTATCGTTGAGCATAACGGGGATATTCACTTCTTCTCCAACGAGTGTACTTGTCGAATCCGAAATTGCTACCGGTGGAATTCCAATCATACTACTGTCCTGAGTTACAACTGTAATCGCAAGATAAGTCGTATCACAAATTCCGAAGTCATCACAAAGAATGAAACAAGCATTTTCGGTACCGACTTCATAACCATAATAAATTACACAGTAACCTTCGCCATCCAAATCATCGAAGACAACAAGTTCACCAGACATTTCTTCACAAGCATTTTCCAGATACTGGATAGCTCCTGGCAATTCATCCGATGTGAAGCAAATTGTATCTTGTGTCTCTACGAATATCGTATCTACAATATACTCCGGTGTGATACAGAATACCTCAACATATAAGGAATCCGAACACCCATTTAAATCCGTAAATATTAACTCATGTGGCCCTTCTGAAATAGAAAGCGCCGTACTGTTTGGCACCAGATTCACATTAAGATCAAGAATGGAGAAAGCTCCCGTCAAGGTCTGTGTAATTTTAATGTTAGAATAATTATTACCCGGATTTCCTCCAGATATAATCAGTGTAAGATTATTATATACCCAATTACTAGACGGATCCCAAACATTCATCGAATCGACGAGACCATAGATATCCATGAAGACACCAGAATAAGTCACGCTATTCACAGTCCATTCATCCACATGATATGGACCGAAAGTTCCTTGACTAGGAATTGTAAAGGCGCTGAAAGTTAAGACAGAATCAAACTCACAACCCCAGAAATTACCGCTGTACGGTAGGCCATTATCGGTGATGGTATAATTCAATACATCCTCCAAATCAATATCTATACAGTATGGCGTCTGACCGGAACAACCGTAAAGCGGAATGGTATCCGAGCTTATCGCGATCACATCTACAGCATTACAATCAACACAGTCATCTAATAGCTCTAAATCCTCTAAGACCAGGCTACAACCATTCGCATCCGTTATTGTCACGAAGTACAAACCTTCTCCTACTTCTGTCAAAGTTGAATCTCCTGGTGTCGCATCTTCAGGGAACCAATTGTAAGTATATGGATTCGTTCCACCATTTATAGTCAAACTAATATCTCCCAATTCATCACAAGTCGCATTGACAATCGCATAGTTGACCAACAGTGGTGCAGGGCTAGTTACAGTTATTATCTCAGTAGCAATGACACAATCAAAGGCATCTAATACCTGGATGGTGTAAGTACCTTCCGACAATTCACCATTACCAACTTCATCACCATTCGCTGCAGTGATTAATGTATCAGCAGGTGCGTTGAAACCAGCTTCATAAGTTACTGTAAATTCTATTAATCCGTCAGATTCACCCGCACAATCCAGGCTCGGTTCAGTATCCACAATAGTCAGCGTTGCCATATCTCCAGCATTATCAAGAACTACTGTCACGATTGTATCGCAACCACCTAGATTATCACTAATCGTAACATCGTATATCCCTGCTGCTAGGAAATCTTGAGTAGGTCCTCCTGTCAAAGGAGCTGGCCAATCGTAAGTGTAATTACCACTACCTCCTCCTCCATTCACTGTTACTGAACCATTGCTTAATGCACAAGTTGGTTCAACATTCACAGTATAACTCCCTGTAAGATTATTGTTTTCAAATACAGTTACTTCTTCAATTAGCTGACAACCATTCGAATCACTAATGGTTACCAAGTAAGTACCAGCCGCTAAACTATCTGCAGTAGCACTTGTATCTCCATTCTCCCAGAGGTAAATATACCCACTGGTTACTGTAGCTGTTCCGTTAGCCATTCCACAGTCGGCTGGCGTCGAAGTCGTGTCAATAGCGCCAATTGTAGTTGGACTGTTATTAACAATAATAGTCTCTACGGTCTGACAAGTCGTATCATTCGATTGCGACACTGTTACTGTGTAAGTTCCAGCCGCCAAATCAGTGATCATAGCTGTTGTATCCGCAGTAGACCATGTAATGTTGTAATTCTCGATACTATCCATGACAACCGTTGCCATCCCTTCTGCCAAGTTACAAGGCGTATCTTGTACGCTTACGCTAAATACTGGAGCATCACATTCCGGTTCTATCACTGGACAATCACTTTCGACAATAATATCAGTCAGTGTTAGCATACAGCCATTCGCATCAGTTATAATAATTGGACCATAAGTTCCTGCTTCTAAATCACAAACAGATGTTGTGTTCAGATTCACACCAAATATTGGCCAATTATAAGTATATGGTGGAACGCCACCACTTGCTATTATTTCTATACAACCTAAGTCATCACAAGTTTGATTTGTAATCAAGCTGTTAACAACTAATGGTGTTGGTTCTGTTATTTCAAAATCAACTGCAGCAGTCAAACAACCATTGCCATCTAATACTTTGATGGTAAAGTTACCTGCCGGTAAACTGTCTTGGCTAAATACATTACCATTTGCATCACAAACGATCTCTACAGCAGTACCTACGAAACCAGGTTCGAAGCTCAAACTGTAATCAATCAGACCTGTAGAGTCACCAGCGCAATTGACATTTTCAATGGTATTGATCGAAATGATCGCTGCTGGTACATCACTCACATCAAGTCCTACTGCAAGACCTACAACAATAGTTTCGCAACTATTAGCATCTGTAATCGTCAAGTCGTAAGTACCTGGATCAGTGAGACCAACCAGACTAGAATCACCAGGCGTTCCATCTTCTGGAGACCAACTGTACGTATAAGGAGCGGTTCCGCCCATCACCGTTGCAGTGATACTACCTGTTGCGTCACAGCTAATATCTACGATTGCCGTATTTACGATCATATCATCCGGTCCACCAATCACAAATTCAGTCGAACCAGCAAAACAGCCGTTAGCATCTGTAACTTTAATCGTATAAGTACCCGCTACAAGATCAGTACTTGAAATAATCTGGCCGTCAGCATCACAGATCGAATCTTGTGCTGGTTCCGCAAATCCAGAACCTAATATTAAATTGTAAACCACAGAACCGTCTGCACCACCTGGACAAGTGACATCCGTTGTGCTGTTAATTATGATATCTGCTTGAGCAACATCATCAAGTAAGCTAAACTCAGCAATAGTACTACAACCCTCCGAACCGGTAATCATCACAAAATAATGCCCTGATGGTAAATTATCTGGATTATCGCCGAATCCAATATGAGACCAAATGTAAGTGTATGGAGCGGTTCCCCCCGTTACATTTATCTGTACTTCACCATTTGCTAATCCACAATCTGGTTGATTTATAATAAGCACTGAATTTGTCATGTTGCTATTCTCTCCTACCGTTATTCCCGCAGCAACTTCCTGACAACCAGTGTTGTCCGTAATCGTTACGCTGTATACTCCTGCTTCTAGGCTATCCGCAATATTTTCTGTATCCCCGTTACTCCACAAATAAGTGTACGTATTGTTGAAAGCAACAGTCGCAGTTCCATTGGCCATACCACAATCAGCATCCGTAACCGTGATCGGTTCTGCATCAATAGTACTACCAATATTTCCAATCGTGAAATCTTGTGTATCACAACAAGTTTCATCTGCTCTCCAACATACGGTTACTGAACCTGTACTTGCGCCTAAACCAGCTGTCGTTTGCGTTGTATCTCCGTTAGACCATAAAATGATGTAGTCCTCAACATTAGAGATATTTACTGATGCACTTCCATCTAATTCTCCACAGTTTGCATCATTCACAATTACAGAGAACATTGGTGAAATACATGCAGTAGTATCACAAATATTATCAACAGATAAAGCAGTCAACTCAATGGAACATCCATTGTTATCTGTAATTGTCAGATCATAAGGACCTGCGCTTAAGTCTTCTAAAATATTGTCATTTGGATTCGCATCTGTTACCGACCAGCTGTAGTCATAAGGCATTGCCCCTCCACTAACTGCCACCGTAATGCTACCCAGTACTGCTGGCTCACAATTTTCATCCACAATAGAAACATTAGCAACCAATGGCGTACTTCCTCCGATTGTAAACGACTCTATCAATGCCAAGCAACCATTTGCATCACGCACTTCTATAGTATAATCACCTGCTGGTAAATTCGTGCTTCCAACTACATTATGATTTTCGTCAAAAATAGTATCCAATGCTGGCGTTACAAATCCTACAGCTGGTGTAATAGTATAAGTCACTTCACCTGTTGCCTCTCCAGCACAAAGTACGTCGGTTACATTATCAATAACGATACTAGCATCAACACCATTTACACCTAACACATAAGCCACTGGTATAAAACAACCGCTAACGGTATCTGTCACGATCACTGTTCCACTACCTTCCGGCAAATTAGTTTGCGTATCTCCTGTCCCTCCATTTGGCCAATCATAAACATAGTTTATACTCGAAGGAGTTACATTTATAGTCACAGAACCATTGTTTACATCACAATCTGGTAAATTATTCACAATATAATTGCCTGTCAGGTTATTGTTCATTCCAATACTCACTTCTAGTATCAACTGACAACCTAGGTTATCCGTGATTGTTACAAAGTGATTTCCAGCCGTTAATGCTGTAGCGGTATTTCCATTTTCGCTATTACTCCATTCATAGTTGTACAATGGATTATCTGTTATGGTCGCCGTTCCATTAGCTTCGCTACAATCTGCATTCGTTGTAGATTCTATTGTTGCTATAATATTGCTGCCACTGTTGTTAATGATGAAAGTATCAATTGAACTACAAGTTGGATCTGTTATTTGACTTACCGTTACATAATATGTTCCGGCAGCAAGGTTATCTGCAAATTCATCTGTTTCTGTTACTGGTATAGGCGATGACCAAGCAAAATTGTAATCAGCAATATCTCCGTTTAAGATAGCTACTGTTGCTGTTCCATTAGCAGCCAGACAATCAGAATCTGTTGTTGTCGTAGTCAATACTGGCGGTACACATGGTTCGTCTATTGGGCAATCGTCAGTGATAATCAATCCATCCAAAACTGTAGTACAGTTGTTAGCATCTGTTATCGTTACGGAGTATGGACCTGCTAATGCATTTATTAAATTAGCAGCAGAACTATTGTTGGACCATAAGTAAGAGTAATTCGGCGTACCTCCAGATACATTCAGGTTAATACTACCCAGTGCATCACAAGTTTCTGAAACAATATCCGTGGTCACTGTTAATGCTTCTGGCGCAATCACCTCAAAGCTATCTACTCCTGCCAAGCAACCATTCGCATCCCATACTTTTATCTTATAGTTCCCTGGGAATAGGCTACCGTTTTCTATAGCTGTATTTCCATAGAAAATAGTATCTAATGCATCTTCCGCAAATCCAGGATCAAGGTTGAGCGTATAATCTACAAATCCATTAGCATCTCCTGCACAATCTAACTGAACTGGATCACTTACAATTACGATGTTAGCATCTGGACCATTTTCTGTTAACGTAAAGCCAATCGTCGTTGTACAACCTGAGTTTGCATTATCCGTAATAGTCACTACATAATCACCTCCTGGCAAATTACTTTCTGTAGCTTCATCACCTCCTGCAGCACTCCAATCATAAGTGTAACTTCCTGAACCATTTGCTACGATTATAGTTACAGAACCATTATCCACTCCACAATCTGGTTCGCTATTCACAAAGAAGGAGGCATCTAAACCATCTTCTTCTATTTCTACTGTTAGTACCTTAACACAGCCATTTTGGTCTGTGATCGCTACACTATTGGTTCCTGCTGGCAATTGAATTGCATTTGCAGTTGTTTCACCACTTGGAGACCAGAGGTAAGTGTACTCACTGTTATCCGTAACCGAAGCAGTACCATTGGCTTGACCACAAGAAGCGGCTGTGCTATCAGTTACTTCCGCTATAATATTTTCATCCACAGAGCCAATCGTAAAGGTTTCGTCCGTAGAACAATCCGTATCTGTTGCAAAACTTACAGTCACTGCATATGGACCAGCGAGAAGACTATCCAATGTTTGCAAGGTATCCTGTGGTCCGGTAGACCAAGTGAATTTGTACAATTCTGGATTCGAAATAAGGACAGTCGCACTTCCATTATTCTGTCCACAATCTGCCTCTGTCAAAATCAGACTGAAGGATGGTGGGATACATTCCGCTGGTGGACAATCGTTCGCAACCGTAATGGCATTTTGAACTAAGCTACAACCATTTGCATCTGTAATGGTGACACTGTAAGGCCCTGCAATTAAATCAAACAATTCATTTGCATCAGAACCATTTGACCAATTGTAATCATATGGCGCTGTACCACCTGTTGTTGTTAAGCTAATGCTACCCAATGTAGGGTTATCCGGATCTACACAAGCTGCATCTACAACAGTGATTGAAACAGAAAGTACTTCAGGAGCAGTCACTGTGAATTGAACCGCTTCTACTAAACATCCATTCGCATCGTATACTTCTATTGTGAAGTCACCTGCTGACAGCTGACCGTTTGGTACAATAATATTATTTTCATCTTTAATGATGGTAGAATCAGCCATTGCAAAATTCACATCTAAGTTTAAGCTATAATCCAAAGTTCCATCTGTAGCACCGTAACAAGTTAGACTTGTTGGTGAATTAATAACTATTGATGCTCCTGCATCAGGGGATACGTCTTCTGTCAAAGTAAAGGCAACTGTAGTATTACAATTATTTACATTGTCGATAATCAACACTTCATAATTACCTGCTGGTAAATTTGTAGCAGTAGATACATTTCCAATTGAAATTGGAGTTAAGATCCAATTATAAGTATAATCACCAGAACCATTCGTTACATTTATTTCGACTTCTCCATTCGCCATGTTACAGTCTGGTTCATTATTGACCGTCTCAGAAGCGGTTAAAGTATTATTCAAACCAATGAAGACCGATAATACGCCTTGGCAACCGAACTCATCAGTTACGGTAACAATATTTTCACCTGGTGGTAAATTGTATACTGTGGAAGTCCCTTCATCTGTGTTATTCCATTCATAACTTGGATAACCCGGTGTAACCGCTGCGACTCCATTATTCACACCACAATCAGATGGCGTAGTATAAATCGTATCAAGTGGCACAACACCATTGTCTATAATTATGGACTCTATCACTTGGCAAGTTGGATCAGAGATCGAACTAACGGTTACGATATATTCATCTGCTGGTAGATCAGTTATCGTTTGTGTATTCGGTTGTGAAGGTGACCAGAGGAAATTATACAAGGCCGGATCTCCAGTTGTGAAGTTCACAGAAACGCTTCCATTAGAATCTAAACAATCAGGGTTAATTCCGGTCAAGGTAATTACTGGAAGTGTACATCCATCTTCACTACAAATACTATCAACGGTGATGGCAGTCAGTGCAATCGTACAATCATTCGCATCTGTGATTGTTACATCGTATTCTCCTTTCGGTAAATTCGTTACCGGATTACCTTCAAAACCAGTTGTAATGTGTGCCCAGTCATAGTCATATGGTGCAGTTCCTCCACTTACTGTCAAATCAATACTTCCCAGAACGTCATCACATTCTACATCAACTACTGTCGCATTTGCTGTCAATACATTAGGCGCTAACACTTCAAACTCAACCGTACCTGCATCACAGCCGTTGGCATCCTGAACACATATAATATAATTCCCAGCATCCAGTGATCCATTTTCTATAGTGAAACCACCTTCTGCAATGGTTCGCTTGATCGTCAATTGACCAGGGCCAATAAATCCAGGATCATAAGAAATACTGTAATCTACGGTACCATTTGCATCGCCAAAACATTGCACCTCTGTTGGACCATTAACTATAATCGTCGCTGCCGGCACATTTTCTAACAATGTAAATCCAATCGTATCTTTACATAGACTAACATTATCTGTTACCGTTACCTGGTAATTATCTCCTGGTAAATTCGATGGGTTACCGAGGCTGGTATAATTTGGCGACCATTCATAGCT
>CAZDTI010000117.1:0-20926 GCA_964508085.1 uncultured Saprospiraceae bacterium
AATTTCGAAAAGCATAATTAACAACTTCTCCTTTTGGCATGTTTCCATAAATCAAGGCATCGTCTTTCCCCAAGTGGACATAAGATCGATCCACCGTTTTTAGATAATCTAAATCATTTGGACGTCTATAAATTCCATTTGAAATAACAATATCCTTCCAGCCATCCAGATCAAAGTCTGCAATAAGCGGAGACCAGGACCAATCGGTGGCTTCAATTCCAGCAAGTTGTCCTTGCTCGGAAAATTGTGCGATGTTTTTTTTACTCAAGTTGCCTTGATTGACTTGCAACATGTTTCTGGCGAATTGATGATGATAACCATAACGTAATTTGTAATTGTAAATTCCCCAGCTATCTGCTCCTACTGAATTTTCCAAAATAGTTTTGTCCTCTGGCCGCATATCTAATGTTAAAATATCAGGACGGCTATCATTATTTATATCTCCAATGTCAACACCCATCGAAAATGTACTGTTGTATTTTGTAGATTCAGTAATCGCTTCACTAAAAGTGCCGTCGCCATTATTGTAGTACATATAGTCATTTTCATGAAAATCATTTCCAACATAAATATCAGGATAGCCGTCCTTATTTATGTCACTTATCGTTAAACCCAAGCCATAACCAAGCTTGCTACTAATGATTCCAGCGGCCTGAGTAACTTCAGTAAACGTATTCCCATCATTCCTGAAAAGACGGTCTCCGGAAATAGGGTCTGGTACATGACGATTACTGGTATCCCGATAATTATCTGTAGAGTGACTCGAATGACAGAGTAGATAGAAATCCAGATCATTATCGCCGTCATAGTCGAAGAAGCTGGCTTGTGTAGACATTCCTTTGTGCGCGATTCCATATGTTTCCGCACTTTCTGTGAATGTATTGTTTTTGTTATTTAAATAAAGTTTATTTTTTCCGTCCATCTTTTGATAAGTGCCGACTTGACAAACATAAATATCTAACCAGCCATCTCCGTTTACATCTGCCATAGTAACCCCGCTACTCCATTTTTTATCCCCTTCAATTTTAGCACTTTTGGAAATATTCTTAAATGTCAAATCCCCTTGGTTAAGATAAAGCTGGTTGTACCCTTCGTTGGCTGTAAAAAAAAGATCCGGCAAGTCGTCGTTGTTGATGTCGCCAATAGCTACACCACCTCCATTATAGGCGTAGAGGTATTGGACAATGTTAACTATTGGCCCTTCTGTGAGTTTATTGTTGAAATCTATATTTGTTTGAGTCTGCGGTATTGCAGTGAAAAGAGTTATTGGAACTTTTTCTTTCTGACAAGAATAGATACAAGTAAACACTAAACAAAAGAAGGAGTATTTTAAAGCTAGGCTTAGTTTGGAAGTCATCTTGTATATGTTATAGATATGGTTTTAATAGATGAAAAGAGTAAATAAACGCTACTTTTAGGAGAAGCTATTTTCTCACTGATGCGCTTTTGCGGGTAGGGTCTCCCCTTTAGGGCCTGTCTAGCTAGTCAGATAGAGCCGGGGGCAGCGCAGTTAAAATGACATAGTAACCTACAAAATACACAGTATTTACCAATTTCAGAAAACCTTTGTGAGTCGCCAAAGCTTTTTTACATTTGTAGTTCATCAAAATTGCTATTTATCACAACCTTACATGACGACCTATAAGTTCATACTTACTTTCTACTTTGTCCTTTTCAGCTTTTTTTTAGGCTGGGCACAATCTACGCAACTCCAGCATTTTACGGGTAAAGATGGTCTCGCTCAAAGCCAAGTTTACTGTTTATTAGAAGATCAGCGTGGTTATCTTTGGCTGGGCACACAAGGTGGTGGCCTCAATCGTTTTGACGGAAACTCATTTGAAACTTGGAGGACAAAAGATGGACTCTCGAATAATTTTGTAGATGCACTGTATGAAAGTAAGGATGGCCTGGTTTGGATTGGAACAAAAAATGGGCTCAGTTCTTTTGATGGCTTTAAATTTGAAACTTACAAACCTGATCAAAACAGAGACATTTCAATAACATCAATTTTACAGAAAGAAGAAAATATACTTTGGGTCGGTACGAATAGAGGACTCTATACTTTTGAGAAAGGAAAATGGACTTCAGTTTCGGGTATTAAACGAACGGTTACTATTAATCACCTTTTTCAAAATAAAAATGGGCTTTGGGTGAGTACTTCTCGAGGCTTGCGTCGCATACGGAATGGAGAAGTGACAAATTACGATTACAACAAAAGTATCGCCACTAAAAAAATAGAATGCGTTAACGAAGATCATGATGGAACCATGTGGGTCGGTACCAGCGATGATGGCATCTATCTGATTGATAAAGAAGACGCGATTGTCAAGATGCCGGCTGTTGAAATCAGCTCAAAACACATCCAATCTATTTTTAAAGATGAGTTCAATAATATGTGGCTAGGTAGCCAACGAGAAGGAATTACAATTTGGAATCCAAGTGACAGCAGTTATCAATATTTGAATCGTTCGTCTGGATTACTTCGAAATGACATTCGCAGCCTGATTCAAGATCGATGGGGACATGTTTGGATCGGAACACCTAGCGGACTTAGTCGTTATGCAGGACAACAATTTGGACAGCAAATGCCTAATCCAAATACTAATGACAACAGTGTGTATGCATTATGTGAAGATAAAGAAAACAACATCTGGTTCTCTGCTTCCAGCAAAGGATTGGCGAAGTCGGATGGCAAGCAATTAACTTATTATGGTCGTGACTCCGGTTTCGTTGACCTCCGCTGCAAAGCGCTTTTTATAGATAAAGATCAAAGACTTTGGATCGGTGCAGAACCGCGTGGATTGGCTTTGTACGATGGGCGTATCTTTTCCTTTCTTAAATCGAAAGATGGTTTTGAAAGCCGATATGTAAAAGATGTGTTGCAAGATGTTAATGACGTAATATGGGTAGCTACTGCAGATGATGGGATTTATAAAATTCAGGAAAAAGATACAGTGATTTTAGAAACGACAATGATCGTAGATAGCCTTGAAGGAAAAGCCTCGGGTTTTAAAATGCGAACGGACACTATTTCCAAAAAATACTTTGATGTTATTAAATTCAATAAATCCCCACTTAGAGGTGCTTATGTTTATGATCTTCATCTTGATAATCGACAACGGCTCTGGGTAGCTACTCGAGATCAAGGTTTGGCTTGTATCGTGAATGATAGTATCGCATTTAAATTTAATAAAAGTAATGGTTTCCCCGATAATCATATTCGCAGCTTGGTTGCAGATGAGGACTTCATTTGGCTTGGAACGGCTAATTCGGGAATTTTACGTTTAGATCTTAATGATTTAATTTCTTCACCAGAACAAATTAGTGAAGTGGATGGCCTAAACGCTAATAATGTGTATGCATTGTTATTGGATGGCGAAGATAAAATCTGGGCAGGTGCAGGGAAAGGAGTTGACTTGATCACCTTAAAAGATACGAAGGGAAGTATGTCCATCCAGCATTTTGATGAAACGGATGGTTTTGCGGGTGTAGAGTTGTGTACTAATTCTATACTGAAGGATAGTCGGGGGCGCATTTGGTTTGGGACAGTGAATGGCTTAATGCAGTATTTACCGACCTTAGAAGAGGAGAATATTGTTCCGCCAGTGGTACATCTTAGTGCGATCCGAATTGGGTATCAATTATTAAAAGAAAGTGAATACCATAGTTTTGCGAAGAGCTGGGGAAGCGCCTCAGATGGGTTAATACTACCGCATAATGACAACCAGCTTAGTTTCGAATTTCAAGCGGTTAATCAAGCCAAGCCTGATCAGATTTTTTATGAGTATTTCCTGGAAGGTTGGGACAAAAAGTGGCTCGGACCTTACCAACAAAACGCACCTGCCAATTATTCCAATCTCGATCCGGGGGAATATACCTTTCGTGTAAGAGCTAGTAATGGAGAAGGGGATTATAGCAAAGAGACGGCCAGTTGGTCTTTTGTTATTAAACCTCCTTTTTGGAAAACGAACTTTTTCTATCTGCTTTGTTTTCTCGGAGGTTTACTGCTTTTGTTTTTATTAGCTCAATTATATACCCGACGAATTCGCCGGCAAGCTGCCGCTAAAACGGAGCGATTAGAAATGGAGAATACGATTCTAGAATTAGAACAGAAAGCGCTACAACTACAGATGAATCCACATTTCATTTTTAATGTTCTCAATTCTATTCAGTCTTTGATTTCTCAAAAAGATGAACGTACTGCAAGATACTTCTTGGCGAAGTTTTCCAAATTGATGCGCTCTATTTTAGAGAATTCCAGAGAAGAAAAAATCCCTTTAGAACAAGAGATAGAAACACTGGAGCATTATCTTTCTGTAGAACGTTTCAGTCGCGATGATCAGTTTGATTATGAAATTTATATCGATCCAAAGCTAGACGTAGATTCCATTATGATGGCTCCAATGCTCCTACAACCTTTTTTAGAGAACGCCATTATTCATGGAGTGGGGCAGGTGAAAGAAGGTGGAAAAATCAAATTGTCTTTCATTCAAAAGTATGGAACAATGGAGTGTGTCATTGAAGACAACGGCCCTGGAATTGCAAAAGCAAGGGAACGAAAAAGCCAACAAGAACATACCCATAAATCAGCAGGACTAGAAGTCACTCGCGAGCGATTGGATATTTTAAATCCACTGGCAAAGGGAAAAAGTCTGGAGATGATTGATCGAGTAGCAGAAGGACTAGGGGAGGGGACAAAGGTAATCGTAAGACTACTATTGTAAAGCTAAAGAATTGGCTTCTCTGGTAAACAGAACACTCACCATAAAAGACAATAGAAAACAGCCCACGATCAACAAACTGCCACCAGTGATGTAATCGTCAATAAAAAACCATCCATCCAAACTATAAATTAAAACGGCTGCTACCAAAAGCTTCACGCCCTCCGTCCAAACGGCCCACTTGCTTCGATCCATTAAGGTAGTGTAAGAAAAAACAGAAAGAATAAGGAAGCCACCATGAAGTAGACTGTTGGTAAAACTGAATTCTCCAATGCGATTGAAAGCATACATCATTAAGGCGAAATGAAAAAAGAGTTGAAACCAAGACCAAGCTTTTAGCGAGCTGGAGGAAGAGGGTTGATACTTTTTTTGTTCGTGGACATTCATCCATGCAAATACGGGGAACTCTTGTTGTACATCTTTTGGGCGCCAGCCCGTAGGCATAAACCAAATGCGAATTTTATCCCACCAAGAACGAGCCCGCCAGGCATCTTTAACCAATAACCAAAAATGCTGTAAATTAATCAAAACAGGATTCCATGTTTTTGCCGGTCGCGTTACGCCATAGACCGGAGGAACGTTTTCCAACTCTTCCTGAAAAGTACCGAACCATTTATCCCAGACAATAAAAATCTGCGCAAAATTTCTATCCATATATTCTGGATTAATGGCGTGGTGGACCCTATGGTGAGAAGGAGTGACAATGATTTTCTCCAACCATCCCATTTTTCCAATCAAACGAGTGTGATACCAAAACTGCGCAAAAAGATGTAGCGGTGCCACGATGGCAATTACCTTTTGAGGAACCCCCATTATCGCTAGAGGAATATATAGGAAAAAGAAAATGGAAAAAATGACGGAGATGTTTTGCCGCAAGGCGCAGGACAAATTATATTCTTCACTACTGTGGTGAATGATGTGCCTATTCCAAAGTAGATTGATTTTATGCTCAAAACGATGTCCCCAATACCCTGCAAAATCTTTCCCAATAAAAGCCAGTACATATAAAGCTGCGGTAGATTGAATGTCAAAAATGGCGAGGCGATCGACCATCCATCCGTAGCTAACAATTACAACGGTAAGGCCAAGCACGTCCTTGATTGCATTGGTCATGCCCGAGCTGAGGCTGGAAACGGTGTCCATACTATTGGCAACCTCGATACCCCGATATCGACTTACCAGCCATTCTATAGCAATGAGCAATAGGAAAAGAGGGATGCCTAAGTTGAGTGCTTGAGCGTAGGATTCCATTGGAAAAACTAATGTGAGTAATTTAGATGCTCTTCAAATATACAAAAAAAAGAAGAAGAAAGCATGAAGCAGATGGGCAATACACTCAAAACAAAATCGCAAAACTGTTGTTTTACCGTTATGAAAATGACCGTCAAAGAAGACCATATTATTGCAATTGCATACGAGCTAAAAGAGAATGACCAATCCGGTGAATTGCTCGAAAGGATGGATTCTCGTTACCCATTTATTTTTTATTTTGGAAACGGAAAACTGTTACCCGCTTTTGAAAAACACCTTTATGGTTTAAGAGAAGACAGTAGTTTTGATTTTGTCCTAACACCAGACCAAGCCTATGGAAAAAGCAATGCATTAAATATAATGAAAATCCCCCGAGCTGATTTCCTACGCGCCAGTGACATTCCAGAAGACTACATCCAACCAAACAACATGGTTAGACTAACTGACGATGAAGGAGTGATACATACCGGAAAAATTATCAGTATAGAAGCAGGACATATCCAAGTGGATTTCAATCATATTATGGTCGATAAAACATTACATTTTCGTGGAGCCATTCTCTCTATTCGCAAAGCAACGATTGACGAGATGGTGAAAGGGCATTATTTAGAAAGTGAGGATGCAAATTGGAGATAGTATGGCGTATTTGTTGAACGCAAAGGGCACAAAGTTCGCAAAGCACTTGAGGTGTATTAACTGTGAGTAAGACTTGGTACAAAAAGAGTGAACAGTACCCTATTCCTTAGCCCATTATCTTAGCCCGTTATCTGGGCTTTGCGAACTTAGCGTACTTTGCGATCACCAACACACTATATCAAAACTTTGTTTACTTCGACAAGCTCAGCACAAGCTTTCACAGATTTGTAGCACAAACTTATATAGCGCTTAAATACGAAATTCACTAAACTCACATGCGATGCTCAATGTCTCGAAACCCCTTCGTCAAAGCCTTAATAACCCCCTTTTCTTTTGGATCATATACCCAATTAGTATCAAAAAAATGCCCCACCCCATCATTGGCATAGTCGCCCAAAGTCAAAGAATGAAACTGTGTATTTTTATTTTGCTGGAAAAAATGAATCTGTTGTAGCGAATCGTCATCGAGTTTGTGCATGATGAAATCGGAAACCATGAGGACATCCGCATCCTCGTAATCATTGGAGCGCAATTGTCGGAACGCTTCGTACAATGCGAGGGTTGCGTCGGTTCCTCCATAAAAAGACATCTGTAGGAATTTAGCAATTTCATTTATGCTATTTGCAATGTCATGCAAATCCATGGTTTGGATTCCGGTAGAAAAATTGATGAGGTATGCTTTCCGGTTTTGGCGCATCGCCATTTTGAGAATGCCCAGAGTGAGCACTTTGGCGATTTGCTCTGGCATTCCTTCCATGCTTTCACTGGTGTCTATGCATATAATAAAGGGTCCCTGTTCTTTTTCACGAATCCGCTGATTGATTTCTGTAAAATGATCTTCGCTTTGAATGAGCCTTTGATCTTCGTAACGAAAAGTCATCAGTTTTTTTTCTGCGTATTTTTTTAGAAATAGGAGTTCGGTTTGTTCCGTTCCTAAGAACCCCGCTTCAGATGTAAGCATATTGTTAATGTCGTCACTTTCGTGAATGCCCGTTATTTCAGAACGCATGGTTTCGTCGGTGACCCACTCTTGTCGGATGATTGTTTTTTCAAAAGTTTCCTCTTCGATCTCAATTTCTGCCTCCCGCATTTTTCCCAAGAGATCAGCCAGGGCTTTGATGGACGCTTCATTTTGCAATAAATCATCGTAACGCTGAAGCACGTTGAAGGAAGTTTCCTGCCAAAGCTTTCTGGATAAATCCCAACCAAAATAATCGCTGAAAGGATCTAAAAATTCTCTTAGCTTTGAATACTCTTTTACTTTTTTATCTAAGAAATCCACATACTCTTCTTCGGCTTCCAGAAATTTTCCCATTTGGAAATTCAATATTTTGGCGTAAAGAAGTGCGTCCCATTGAGCAAGCAAATCGTGTAGTATTTCTTCCGTTCGTTCCTGGTTTTTGGAATCTATATCTGCTAAGTCATCACTGGTAATCAGCTGGTTGAATTTTTCTGAAAAGAAGTAATGATCCAAATCTTTCCGATCATAGACGTTGCTCAAATAATTGGGTAAGGACTGCCACCGTTTGATAAATATTTTTAATGGCGTAATCGCCCAGCTTTCCAAACGTTGTTTCTCTTCCTCATAAGGGTTTTTTTTCCTCGATTTTTTGTAAGCTTTGCGAAGCCAGTAGAGTGTATCTAAAATAATACGCTGGCGAATTTTGTAATTGGCCTGAACCAATTTCTGAAGACCATCGATAAGGAATATTCGATCCAGTGCTTTTTGGAAATACTCAAAATACTGATCGTTCAAAGTTGGAATGACGTGTCGATCGGGGTCAAATTTATTTTGTAAGTATTGAACCAAATAGCTACGCATTTTGATGTCCAGCAAGTTGCCAAACTCAATGAATCGTTGATATTCTTGCTCTAGTACTTTGTCGAGGTCCTGTTCCATCTATAGGTTGATGTAAGAAAATTGTAGTTTTTCTAATTGTAGTTTCAAGTTCTTCAAACTGCTTTCCACTTCCATGAAATTCTTTTTGACAATTTCCGCGTAAGCCGCATCAACAAACAAATTATGCTCCAGCTCATTGATTTCATCTGGCTGATTGTTGGCAATGTTTTCCAATTGTTGCTCAATGAAACGCGTTAATTTTTGGTAGCGTTCATCCCAGAATTTTTGTACAATTTCATGTGGCTTTTTCTGAATGATTTCTTTCCTGTCCGCTAGTTTTGTATCGAGTTGGTACACATTATCTTGAGAGTCATGATGAACGACAATGCTGTGGTTTTCCTTACTTTTTGAACTCCGAATTCGATTGACTAAGTTTTTATTTTCATCAAAAAAGTTGATAACTATAGGTTCTTCAATCGTGAGTTGCCGGTACTGTTTGATAGAAATAAGCGCCCCATTAAAACGACTGTCTTCCTTTTTTATCCGAAAAAAATCGTCATCAATAGCAAACAATTCCTCACTGTTGACCACATGGGAGATATTGATCTCTGAATCCACATCTTCCTGAAATTCTTTCACCTCCTTTTTTAGCATTGTTAGATTTACCGCCATGGTATAACCATGTTTGGCAATGGCTTCGGAGATTATTTCATTGATAACCGGTTTTTGTTCTGGGCTGCTCCACAGACAATGATTCATCAGGAAGCAATCCATTAAATCCACTTTACTTCGGCCATTTAAATAAGCAGAGGTCCGAAGCAATCTAACAATCTTTTTCCAACGTCGATCATGCACAATAATCGGAGCCTTACTGTTATTCGAGCGAGCATTATGGGCAATGATCTTTACTTTGACCAATTGGATCGTATTTAATATCTCCGGTCCCAATTCGACTTGGTCAATCTTCTTTGCCCATTCTGAAAGTGTATTGTTACTGATTTTAAGGGGTTCAGGAATGTCATCTTCATAAACATCCTTAACATCTGTAATCATGTTTAGGAAATTCTTGAACTGCTTGATGTTCCCCATCTCATGCCGAACTAAAAAACGATCCCAGATGGGAGCGAGGTTGGCATTTCTGGGCGGCAACTCATTGGAAGCTGTAATGATTCCTCTGATATTTACTTTCAAGTCTTCATCACCATTCCGATAAATTTTTTCATTGAGAATGGTTAATAAGGCGTTTTGAATCGCAGGTCCTGCTTTCCAAATTTCATCCAGAAAAACAATATTCGCTCCCGGCAAATAGCGCTCAGTAAGACGCTCATATTTATCTTCGTCCTTGAGCTTCTTGATGGACACTGGCCCAAAAACCTCGTCAGGTGTACTGAACTTGCTCATGAGGTATTCAAAAGATACCCCATCTAAAAAAGCAAACTTCAACCGTCGAGCAATCAAACTTTTTCCCACTCCCGGAGGTCCCAACAAAAAAATACTTTCTCCAGCAATGGACGTTAAAAAAGCCAAATGCACAGGATCTTCTCGCTCATAGAGTCCTTGGCAAAGTGCCTTAAGCAAGCGGCTGGTTTTTTGCCGAACACCAGTAGAAGTATCGTTGGAAGTACCTGTAGGATCTGTCATGCTGTAGTTGTATTTTTCAAAATTTCTATTGCCAGAATAACAATAGAGCTGGAGAATAGTTGAGCTGGAAAGAAAAGAGTTCGACCTTGTAACTAAACAAAAAAGGCCCCCATAAAAATGAGAGCCTCTTTCCGGTGGTGCCTCCAGGAATCGAACCAGGGACACATGGATTTTCAGTCCATTGCTCTACCAACTGAGCTAAGGCACCGTTGCAAGAAGTATTAGACTATTGTCCTAGACTCCTTTTGAGCGCTGCAAATGTAGATTCTTTTTTTATTAACCACAAGTAATAGGGAGATTTATTTTTAAACAAATTTAGGAGGGAGGAACTGCTAATTGTAGATAAACTCTTTCCAGACCAAGATTTTCTTGTACGTAGGCTCTCCCCTTTAGGGGGGTGGGGCTGCGTAGGTAGAAAGTTGGCAGCGGTTTCATTGAGAAAACTGCATCTCATACAAATCCCGATAATGCCCGTCCTCCATGCGCAATAACTCCTCATGAGGCCCAAATTCCATAATATTTCCTTTGTCCAAAACCATAATATTGTTCGCGTGACGAATGGTAGAAAGTCGGTGTGCAATGATGATAGAGGTTCGTTTATCAATTAATTTCTCAATAGCATACTGAATCACCGCTTCCGTCTCCGGATCAATAGACGAAGTGGCCTCATCTAGAATTAAAATATCAGGATCGAAAACGAGGGCTCTTACAAAAGAAATTAATTGTCGCTGGCCAAGAGATAAGGTCGCACCCCGCTCCATTACCTCATAATCATAACCTCCTGGCAGCTTTTCTATAAATCGATGAGCTCCAATCAATTTCGCCGCAGCAATAACCTCTTCCTTCGTTATTCGATCATCTCGAAGGTTGATGTTTTCATAAACGGAACCTGAAAATAAAAACACATCCTGTAATACTACGGCAATACGTTTCCGGAAACTAGCCAATTCATAGTCCTTAATATCTACATCATCAATCAGAATGCCTCCGGATTGAATTTCATAGAATCGGTTGAGAATATTTATAATCGTTGTTTTACCAGAACCGGTGCTTCCCACTATGGCTAATGTCTCTCCAGGTTTTATGTCAAAGCTAATGTTTTTGAGAATGTAATTCGGAAGGTTGTATGCAAAGTTGACTTCTTCGAATCGAACCTTACCACTTAGTCTCGGAGCCTCTATCTTTCCGGTGTTTGCAATTATGCTATGGTCGTCTAGCAAATCGAAAACTCTTTCTGAAGCCACTAAACCCATTTGCAGCGTATTGAACTTATCAGCCAACATCCTAATCGGACGGAACATCATGGAAAGGTAAATGGGAAATGCAACCATAGCACCCGCAGTTACTCCTGCCCCGACCATTGCTTCTCGTGCCCCAAACCAAACCATCAGACCAAGTGCCATTGCAGAAATGATTTCGACAACTGGAAAAAACACCGCATAATACAGGATAGAATCTAAATTAGCTTGTGTATAAGTTCTGTTGATTTCTTTAAAACGAGACATCTCTTGCTGCTCTGCGTTGAATATTTGAACCACCTGCATTCCACTAATACGCTCTTGTAAAAATGCATTCATAGTCGACACCTGATTCCGCACCGTCTGAAAAGCAACTTTTACTTTCTCTTTAAAAATATAAGTCGCTAAAAATAAGAGTGGAAGAACGCTCAAACAAACCAAAGTCAATTCCCAGCTGGTATACAACATAATTCCGAACACCGCTAACACTGTTAATACATCTGCTACAATCGTGATGACGCCTTCCGTGAAAATTCTATTGATTGTTTCGATATCACTAATGGTTCTGGTGGTAGAGGTTCCAATTGGAGTGTTGTCAAAATACTTCAATCGGAGATTGATAAGGTGCTTGAAAACTTGCATCCTCAAATCCCGGATGACGGATTGGCCCAGCCAATTAGTAGAATAGATAAAAACATAACGTAAGGCCACTTCAAAAAATAAAGTACCGATGATAATCATCAGTATCCGGTTCATACCTGGGATATCAAATTTAAAGACATAATCGTCTATCATCACATTGATAAGGTAAGGACGAACGACGGCCAAAGGTGCTAGGATAACAGCTAGGATAGCAGCTAATGCGAATATACCTCGGTAGGGCCGGGCCCAACCTAGGAGCCGCCATAGCAATGAAATGTCCGCTTTGTTTTTGTTCTGCTCCGTACTCATGGTTAGTTAAACAAGGATATTGGGTTCTGGTTTTGGTTTGTGGTTAATATTTTAAGAAATAGGAAGAAGGCAAATATAGTACAATCGTTTTATTTTATCGGTGCTTTTGTGGCGCTCCTATGGAGCTCAATCCAATGTCTTGATAATTTGCTACAAAAATCTAGTCCCGCTGGGACTGGATTGATGATGTTTTAGACATTTCATTAGAAATGTCATAGTTGCGTTTCTTCAACTCCATAGGAGTTCAATTTTTGTAGTAGGATAGTAGTGGATATATTCGAGCTCCCTAGGAGCGACACCCATCAATTCCAATCAAAAAAATATTTTTCATCATGTTCAATTTCAAATTTTTTCAAAAAATTGTAATACTCATCTTTGAAGGTATACTTTTTATGATGTATTGGTTGGTTAAGAATATAGCGAACAACCCTGTGCAAGTGAGACTTAGAATAGCTAAATGCTCCATAGCCGTTTTGCCATGAAAATTTACCAGAGATCCACCCTTTTTCGTTTATCCATCTGGAAGAACTCGATTTAATATTTCTAGCCATCTCAGAAATGGAAACCATTGGATGTAGTCCAATAAGGATGTGACAGTGATCAGGGTTACAATAAATCGCTAACGGCCTAGATTTTTTATTTGTAATAATTCCCTGCATGTATTTTTCAATAGACGGTCTGTACTCCTCAAGAATCAGATTCTGCCTTCCTTTAACGGCAAATACAATTTGTACTAAAATTTGGGTATATGTGTTAGCCATGTTTGTTTGTTTGTTTGTTTGTTTGTTTGCCGCTCCGATGGAGCTCTATTCCCACGTATAACTTTTTCTACAAAGATGTCGTCCCGATGGGACTATTCAGGGTGTCAATTTTTCGATTCTTTTAGTATGATTTGTATAAACAACTCCGTAGGAGTGGCATCTTTGTAGCCTAGAATAGGCGAAAAGATTCGAGCTCCCTAGGAGCGGCACCTGCTACATCTCGATCCACCTCACCCCAAAACCCCCTCATCCCCAAAACTATAATACCCTTGCTCAGAAACAATCAAATGATCGATCACCGAAATATCAATCGTCTCCCCAGCTTTGCGTAGTTTTCTAGTGATATTAATGTCCGCTTGACTTGGCGTCAAGCTGCCAGACGGATGATTATGACAAAGTATAATAGAAGAAGCCAAGGCTTGGACCGCAATCTTAAAGATAATTTTCCCATCTACTACTGTCCCAGATACACCACCACGGCTAATACGTTTTTTAGCAAAAACCTGATTGGCTCTGTTAAGTAATAAAATCCAAAACTCCTCATAGGGTAAGTCCATAATGCTCGGTGCGATGACATTGTAGGCATCCTTACTAGATCGAATCACTGGTCGGGTTTTAATGTCTGTGGTTTGCCGCCGTCGCCCCAACTCCAGGGCAGCTACAATACTAATAGCCTTTGCTTCCCCAATGCCTTTGAAAGACATTAGCTCAGAGATATTCTTTCGACCAAGTAACCTAAGGTCATTCTCGGCGGACTTTAATATATCTTGGCAGAGGCCAAGGGCCGTTTGTTCACGGGACCCGGAGCCAATAAGTATGGCTAGTAATTCTGCATCAGAAAGAATCCCTTTGCCTTTGAGTAATAATTTTTCTCTGGGACGATCTTCTTCGGCCCATGATTTGATCCCTATTACCGGTTTCGTGTATGCGTTGTTATTTTTCATTTCTGTTATTAGGAGTTATAAAAAATCGGAAGCACTAAAGAATAGCACTTCCGGAATCATAGCCTTGCAAATTAGGCGCGTGACTAACCACTCAGTGAACCATAATAAATGGTCGGGGAGTAAAACAAGGCAGGTTTAGCTTTTACTGCACTAAGCGGCCGGTGCGGTGTTTAAATTCAATTTTTCCAATCGAATAGTGATCGCTCCTGGCTGACGTTGCAATTCTTCCGAAATGGTCATCGTGTTATTACCTTGTTTGTAAAGCAAAGCCAAATCGGCATCTTCTTTCTTCGTCCATGGTTCGTAGGCATTGGCGTATTTTTGTTTTGCTTTTGCAATTTTAGCTGCTCTTGTGGTTTCCTTTCGAGTAAAATTGACCAAACTGCTTGTAACTTTGGAAGCTACTTGCGCTATCTCATTTTCAAAGATGAAAATCTGTCTTCTTTCCGTACTGCCATCTTCTTTTGTTTTGACTTCGCTGATCACTAAATAATTAGAACCATTCTCCGCTTCTTTTATGTCAAAATAGAAAGTACGTGTTTTTGATTCTACGCTCGTTGTGTACAAGGTTTGCTTTTTCATGTCGTTTGATTTTAAATGTTTTGAAATAAGTCTACACTAATAGGTTGCAGAAGAGGGGTGAATTCCATAAACGAAAATGGACTTTTTGTTGAATTTTTATTTTTGTAATATTTAATTACTTGATATTCATTTAATTATGAAAGTTTTTTGAAGTGACTTTTTTTAGCCAATTTTTTCTTTTTTTTAATTGGGGGTTGAAAAAAGGGGAGAATTGAAATCAATTATGATCCATATTGAAGTAGGGTGTTGATTTATCACTCAACTAAAAGCGGACTCAGGCGTTTAAATACTACAGATTATTAAAAGACACTTTTCCCTGTGTTTCGATCTATTCATCACATGTGAACAATTAGCAACAGACAGATTCAGAAAAGATGATTAGTGGGAAATTAATAGTTAAAAGCTAACAATTAAAAGTTGAATAAAATATGGCAACCATTCTAATAGGAGGAGGCACAGGACTTATTGGTAAAAGACTTTGCGAATTACTAACAGAACGCAAACACAATGTTAAGCTTTTAAGTAGATCGCCAAAGCCTAATGCTGCTTATCCGACCTTCAAGTGGAATCCCATTGCAGGACAAATAGATGATAAAGCTTTAGACGGTGTCGATGTTGTTATCAATCTTGCTGGTGCGGGTATTGCCGATAAGGCCTGGACTGCGAAAAGGAAAAAGCTCATAATTGATAGTCGTGTCAAAAGCAATGAGCTGCTGGTAGATAGTTTGTTAGCAAAAAAACAAAAGGTGAAAGTATTTATTTCTGCTTCTGCAGTTGGTTATTACGGCCATCGCAGAGAGGAAAAATTGCCAGAATCCGCGGCCCCCGGCAATGATGGTTTTCTCTCGGAAAGTTGTATACTATGGGAAGCATCTGCTGAAAAAGCAGCGACCATTTGTGAACGATTGGCTATTGTTCGCATCGGGGTAGTGCTCTCCACAAAGGGAGGGGCGTTGGAGAAAATGCTACTACCCTTTAACTTTGGAATGGGAAATTACTTCGGAGATGGCACGGCCTATATGCCCTGGATTCATATAGATGATATCAGCCAACTATTCATAAAGACGGTGGAAGATGATAAGATGGAGGGAGTTTTCAATGGAGCGGCTCCTGAAGAAGCGACAGGGAAGGAAGTGGCTGTTGCCATTAAAAAAGCCAAAGGAAGTTTTGCATTGATTATGCCAGTGCCGGCCTTAGTCCTTAAAATAGGAATGGGAGAACGGGTGACTATGTTAACTAACAGTGCACGGGTGGTACCTCAAAAAACTTTAGCTGCGGGCTTTAAATTTCAGTATCCTGAATTGCTACCAGCACTAAAAGATATTTTGACTACAAAAAAATAAAGCGGTTATTCGGACTTTCAATTAAAACCAAAACGCTAAACTTATATTAGATAGGTTTTGATTTTAATTGAAATCCTAGTTTTGATTCCTCAAAACCTATCGCTTAAATACTTCTATTTTCTTCGTTTTTACAATCAAATCAGTAAACTTCCCCTTGAAACGAGTAGCCTTTACAATGTGATTGTCAATCCAATGATAATTACCACCACGTGGTTTATTCATCAATAAATAATGATATTTGAATTCGTGCTTGTTCAACCACTCCTCCGTAATACCCCTATGTTCCTCTGTTCTAGAAGTGAAAAAAGTAATGATATGGCCTTCCTCGTGCCATTTATTCAAAATTTTCAAAGCATCAGGGTAGGGCAGAACCGTAGCCATTCTTTCTGGCTCCTCATTCGGTACATCGTCGCAAACCGTTCCGTCAATGTCGATAAGATAGTTCTTTATATTTTCAGGAAGAACTGGGCTTAGTGCTTCCCCTTTTTCGTCAAAAGATTTTTTTAATTCCATAATGAGTTAAGTTTTTTCGCCAAAAAAAGCCCAAAGCTTATGGTGTATAAGACTTAGGCAGATAAATATAATACAATAGCTATAGGCAGAATCTATTAGATCCTTGATTAAGACCTATTTATTTATAGTTATATACTGAGCGTAAATTAAGAGCAAGCTACAAAGATACGATAAATGAACGTAAAAGGCTAGGTTAGGTTCTAAGCGGAGTATTAAATTTTTATTAATTTAGGAAAGCAGGATCGAAACTAGTCAAAATGGATGTAATCTTCTGGATTTACATGATGACCATTATGCCAAAGCTCGAAATGAAGGTGAGGGCCATTAGATAAAGTACCCGTATTCCCAACAACGGCTACGGCCTCTCCAGCTTTTACCTGATCTCCAACTTTTTTGAGGAGCGAGGAATTGTGTTTATAGAAGGTAATGATATTATTACGATGTTGTATACCAATGGTATTTCCTGTTTCTAGCGTCCAGTCGGAAGTAAAGACATAACCGTCTAATGCGGCGAGGATGGGCGTATTCTTTGGAGCAAGAATATCCACACCATAGTGCTTCTTATCAATAGCATACCCTTCACTGACTAAACCATTGACTGGAGGAATAAAGTAAATTTGTTCCAGTGGAATATCTTTTGGAATGTAATTGGCCGTTTTGCCGAGAAGGGCTTGTTGCTCAATCATTTCATTGTGCTCAATTTCCTGACGAAGCATTTCGTCCTCTTCTATTCGATCTACATTTAATAAACTATCCGGTATTTCATCTGCTTCCTGTGCTTGATTTGCTGTACTGTCCTCAATAACATCTCCAACAAGCATTCGACGGAAATTTTCTGTGTATTTACCATGAGCATCTAGTTCCTTTTCAAATGCTAGGACTTCTTTGTTAAGTCGAATGGCCTCTGTCTGTTGACTCAAATCACCATAACCAGGTATGTACCTCTTAATAGGCGTAAAAACAATCAAAGAAATTACCAAAATAGCAACAGCTACTATGATGGCACTTAGTATAATATAGAGATTAAGGGCCGATAACTTATAAGCTCCGACCTCCTCAAAGGTTTCGTTGTTCATTACGGTTAGGCGGTAATCCTGTCGTAAATTTTCCAACCAGTTTTTCTCCTCTTGTTTTTCCATTGCCTAGAGTTCTTAAATTTATGGAAATTAAAATAACTTTGCCGTCTTAAGGGTTAATATCAAGAACATGCGTCTTTGCTCAGAGGCAGCTCTTTGGAAGGGAAAATCAATGGGGTATTCGAATTTTTGGTTTTCTTCCACCATAAGCCAAATTAGAGCTTGCACCAGATGCAGTATGAGTCGTATGTTTATGAAACAATATATACCTGTTAAAAGTATAATTTAAAGGGGATTTTTCCCTTGTCAGATTAGGTGCCGGACAAACCGGTACTGCTAAAAGCAACCTCTGAAATAATGCGCGAATTTACACATTTTTCCCTGTCTCGTCGAATCCAACCTTACAAACTCTGGATTTCTCTGATTGGCATCTTCCTCATTTCGGCTTGTTCTACTCAAAAAAGTAGAGAAGAAGCAACTGGATTGAAGAAATTTTATCAGGACACCACTACCGAATTCAACTACTTCTTCAACGCAAACGTCCTGCTCGAAGAAAGTATTGTAAAATTGAATGAAGAGCATAAGGATAATTATAACCAGTTCTTGCCCGTATTCGAATATGTAGCTTCGGATAATCCTCAATCGGCTGCACCTGCCCTCGATGATGCCATTAAAAAAGTAACGGTAGCCAAAACACTGCATCCTGCGACACACTGGAAAGATGACATTTATCTACTTGCCGGAAAGGCGCAATACCTCAAACACGACTACGAAGCAGCAGAAGAAACCCTGCTTTATATGTCTAAAGAGTATAGTCCGGAGGCAATGGCAGCTAAGGCTAAGGAAATGAAAAAGCGTAAGAACAAAGGAAAGAAGAAAAAGAAAGCCAAAAAGAAGAAGAAGAAAAAGAAGAAGAAAAAGAAACGCAAGAGGAAAAAGCGTAAGAAGAAGAAAAAGAAGAAGAAGAAAAAAGGAAAGAAGAAAAAATCTAAAAAGTCTGATAAGAAAGAAGACAAAAGCAAAAAGGAGGATAAAGAAGAAAAAACAACTTCAACTGAGCCTTCTATTTCATCAGGACAGGGTCCTGACAATTACTTCCTTAAGCACCGGCCTTGTCACCAAGAAGGCCTGTTATGGTTGGCACGTACCTATATCGAAAGAGGAGAATTCTCTGATGCAGAACTTTTATTGAATAAATTAGAATATGATGCAGGAACTTTTGACGACATTCGAAAGTCAGTGGCTCCTGTTAGAGCACACTTTTTTATGACTCAAAAGAAATACCAACAAGCGGTAGCTCCTTTAAAAAAAGCTATTGCTAATAGCAAGAAAAAAGAAAAAGGACGTTACGCTTATATTCTAGGACAAGTAGAACAGCACTTAGGAAATGATGCTGGCGCGTATGCTGCTTTTGAACAAGCAGTCAAATATAGCCCAAGCTATGAAATGGAATTCAGCTCACGTCTGAACCTTGCGCAAAATGGTTACCGATCTGGTCAAGCTACAGCAGAAGTAACCCAAAAGGGATACCGTAAGATGTTGAAAGATATTAAGAACGTAGAATACCTCGACCAAATTTATTACGCGATGGCAGGAGTTGCAATCCAGGAAAAAAATGAAAAGGAAGCCATCGCCTACCTGAAAAAATCATTGTTGTATAATAAAGGTAATATTGCTCAAAAGACAGAATCTTATTTACAATTGGCAGAGTACTATTTTGCAAACGAAGACTTTGTAAATGCTAAAAACTATTACGATAGTACTGCTCAGGTAATGCCAAAAACAGATGAACGCTTTGCTAGAATTAACAAATTCAACAACAATCTTACAGATATTGCAAAAAACATAGAAATCATTACGCTTAGCGATAGTTTGTTGATGATAAGCGCAATGACAGATGAACAGCTGAAAGAACTAGCAGGAAAAATAAAGAAAGCAGAAGAGGAAGCTCGACGCTTGGCTTTGTTGACAGGGGATAAGCCATCTGGTAAATCAATTAAACCCAAAGGTCCAGCAAGACTTAATGGCCGTGCAGGAGCAGTCGGAGGTCCAAATACTAAAAGTTCTTTTCCATTTTATGCGGATGATCGTACCAAGAAAAAAGCAGCTCGTGACTTTGAAAGAAAATGGGGTAAGCGTGCACTGGAAGACAACTGGCGACGCTCTTCCGGACAAGGACTCGGAGATGAGGAAGTGGATCAAGCTGAAGAGGCCATTAGCTTCAAGTTAACGGATGAAGACATCGAAAGAATATTCGCTGATGTGCCTACAACCCCTGAAGACATAGAAGCTACTCACCAAGACATTCAGGATGCTTTACTCGCTTTAGGAATCTTATATCGTGATCGCTTAGAAAACAATGAAAAGGCGGTAGAAAGTTTAGAAAAATTATTAGCCGATTATCCTACTACTAAACATGAAGAGGAAGCGCTTTACAATTTACACTTAGCCTATACTGATTTAGGGAATGCCGCTAAAGCAAAAGAAGCCTATGATCGCCTCATGGCAAAATATAAGGAAGGATCCTTCGCTCGTGTATTGATTGATCCAAATTACCTCAATGAATTGAATGATGAAGAAAGAAAATTGACCAATTACTATAACGAGACCTTCTTTAATTTCCAAAAAGGGAAATATCAAGATGTGCAAAATCGAGTAGTCGAAGCAGTCGGTACATTTGGCCCAAGTAATATTTATCAACCTAAATTTGGCCTTCTTAGCGCCATGAGCATGGGTAACTTAAAAGGAAAAGAAGCTTACGTAAAGGGACTCAAAGAAGTTATTGCAAAGCACCCGGACACCCCGGAAGAAACAAGAGCTAAAGAGATTCTTCGTTTGTTGGATGCTGATAAAAATGCAAGAGATAAGAAGAAGAAAAACAAGGCATCAAAGTCTGACTTTAAAATGGAAGACAAGAAATTACACTACTTCATCGTCGCTTTGACAGGAGGAAAAGATGTGAAATTGTCAGATGCGAAGAACAAAGTATCAGATTATAATCGCAAATACCACAAGCTTGATAAGCTACGTATCTCTAATGTAATGCTCGGTTCAATAAATGATGGTGGTATTCCAGTATTAGTTATTCGTCGTTTTAAAAACAAGGATGAAGCAATGAGATACCTGGATAGTGCAAGCAAAAACGGCGACGACTTTTTGAAAGATACTCCTTTTGAAATGTACCCGATAACGCAGTTTAATTATCGTTTGGTGTTGAAAGAGAAGAGCCTGGATAATTATAAAAAGTTCTACGAGGAGAATTATTGAGAAGTGGGTTTCCGCCAATAAAAAAAGCAGGGCTTCTTAGTCCTGCTTTTTTTATTGGCGGAAATTGGACTTTATGGATGGCTTCAACGCCATCCCATAAACTTCGCTCACAAAAGTAATTCTTTACGTAACGCACAATAGTGGAAAGTTAAAGTTTCAGAC
>CAZDTI010000118.1:0-20723 GCA_964508085.1 uncultured Saprospiraceae bacterium
CTCTGGGTTACAGCTGCTGGTATTATTGAAGCTGTAAACCGCATTCACAAAACTCACAACGGTGAATACGATGGAGTCACAGCCATAAACATTGCTAAGGGTGTCCACAAAGGTTCCTATTTGATCTGGATCACAGGAGGTTATATTAGCCGAAGTGAAATTGGTGTTTGTTAAGTTATATGTCGTAACAACAACGGAATCACAGCCCTGCCAGTTAGGGAGGGTCAATGCAGAGGTACCCACCATCATCGGGTCACAAGTGGTAGCGTTTTGAAAAGTGGTGTCAATTCCCGTAAAAGAAATATTTGTAATAACAATAGAATCGCAACCCAGTATGTTTTGCAGCGTATCTGTAAAACTTCCGACCTGATCAGGATTACAAGAGATCCCATTTACATAGAATAGATCACTTGGTGGGGCTGTAATTGTGTTTACCACAACGGAGTCGCAACCTAAAGCATCTACGAAAGTGTTGACAAAAACGCCATATTCACTTTCATCACAGGAACTGCCATAAACGAAAGTAGAATCTGCTATAAATAATTGAATATTGGTGAAAACCATTGAGTCACAACCCGAACTGTTTTGATAAGTGTTTACGGTCATGCCTACTTCGCTTGAGCTGCAAGTAGTGGTGGTCAGGAAGGTAGAGTCAATGCTCGTAAAAATAAGATTAGTGATAACAGTTGAATCGCAGCCAGCCAAATTACTCAAGGTAATACTACTGGTGCCCGTTTGATTTGGATCGCAGGTTGTATTGTTGATATAAGTCGTGTCCGAAATATTAAGACTAGTGTTTGTAATTAATAAAGAATCACAGCCTTCAATGTTTTGAAGAAGTATTTCTGTAAGACCAACAAGCGTTGGATCACAGGTCGTATTAAATAAGAAGGTAGAATCTGCCAATACATAATCCGTTGTGGTGAAAACCACAGAGTCACAACCATTATAATTACTCAGTATGTCGATGCTCGTTCCAACATTATTAGGATTACAGGAAGTTTCGTTTAAGTAAGTGGAATCAGTAGCTAGCAAAGTAACGGTCAGATGAATGATAGAGTCGCAACCCACATAATTTGGAATGGTATCAATAAAACTACCCGCCAGGTCTGGATCACAGGAACTGTCCGAAACCAATGTCGGAACGGGAACAAATAAATCAGTATTTATAATCACAACAGAGTCACAGCCATGTCGGTTTTCAAAAGTATAAATAGAGATACCTAACATATCAAGATCGCAAGAAACAGCATATATATATGAAGTGTCAGGGTCATCTAAGGTTACGGTTTCTATTTCAACTGTAGTGCAGCCCATACTGTTAACCCAACTATCTGTGAAAACACCTACTTGATCTGGATCGCAGGAAGTGTCTTCGGTGTAAACGGTGTCAATTCCTTCCAGTAATAATGTAGTGATAACAATAGAATCGCATCCATGGAAACTACTTAAGGTTTCTTCATTTAAGCCTACTGAATTTTCATCGCAAGTATAGCCACTTAAGAAAGTAGTGTCTAAAAAGGTAAGACCTACAGTGGTGAAAATTAAAGAATCACAGCCTTCATCGTTTGTCAATGTTTCTACAAATAACCCTATGTCGTCAGGGTCACAAGAAGTAGTCTCAAGATAAGTCGAATCTGCCTCTAGATAACTAATAGTTGTAAAGATTAAGGAGTCGCAACCGGAGTCTCCCAGCAATGTATTCACAGTAGTTCCTATCAGGTTTGGATTGCAGCTGGTTTCGCTTAAGAATGTTGAATCTGCATCAACTAAAATAACATTGGTAAAAACAATAGAATCACAACCTTGGTCATTGCTGAGTGTACTCATGGAAATTCCTGTCATCGATGGGTCACAAGAAGTGGCGCTAACATAAGTTGTATCCGATGGAAGCAATTGAACCGTTTTGAAAATAATAGAATCACAGCCATAGCTATTGCTAAAAATATCAATAAAATTACCAGCTAAATTGGCGTCACAAGTAGTTGCATTGAGGTAAGTAGAATCTGGAGGTATGAATGAAAAAGTAGTGAAAACAATAGAATCACAACCAAGCATATTTGAATAAGTGCTCTCTATGGTTCCTTCCATACTAGGGTCACAGGTCGTTCCTGTCTGATAGATTGAATCCGGTGCTATATAGGTATAACTGGTGTAAACGAGTGAATCACAACCCAATATATTTTCCAAACTGTCAATAGTGGTTCCGGCTAGGTTGCCATCACAAGTGATTTCATTGAGGTAGGTTTGATTACTATTGGCTAGTGTCAATGTAGTAATAACAATAGAATCGCATCCCAGAGTATTGCTGAGTGAATCCGTGTAGGTGCCCACTTCATCAAGCTCACAAGTGTTTTCATTGAGGAACGTATAATCCGTATTGATTAATTCTACGGTTGTAAAAATGACAGAGTCACAACCCATAAAACTTGGTAGGGTGTCGATGAAGGTACCAGTATTCATGGGGTCGCAAGAGGCATCTTGGACAAAGGATACAATGACGTCTGCAAGTGTTAAATCGGTTACGATTATAGAATCACAACCTTGGTGGTTACTTAATGTTACGACATTAGAGCCCGTCATGTTCGGATCACAAGTTGTTCCATTAATATAAGTCGTATCTACTGTCAGTATGTTGATATTGATGGTGTCAGAACCATAGCAGTTGTAGCCATCTTGAACCATAACAGAATAACTTGTACTATTTGTAATACTAATGTTTCGAATAGCAGAGGTGTCCCCATCTTGCCAAAGGTATAAACAGCAAGGACAGTTAGGAACAGTGGCATCCAGTAATAATATTTCATTATCACAATGGCTAATGTCATCGCCTAAATCAACGGTAATGGAACAGTCTAATTTGATTAACCAATTATCATTAAATTGAAAATTGTCTTCACTTTTATTTCCAGAGCTATTCGAAGCTGACAAGCCTCCTAACAATACCCCTCCGTCAGAAGTAGCAATAGCCCCACTAAGATTGTCATTACTGTCTCCACCCAGGGTTTTATCTTTCAACTTAGTGCCCTCAGAGTCAATGGTTACCAACCAATAATCAGAGCCACCAATACCTGGTTCCGTTTTATCATTATTTGCGCCAGATTGAGAAAGGCCAGCAATCAAGAAATTTCCCGTAAGGGCTTCATCTATGGAATAGTTCTGTTCATAGGCATCAGCACCATAAGCTTTATCCCACAATATATTTCCGGAAGGACTTAAACGAACCACCCAGTAATCTCCAGAGCCAATATTTGCAGCGGTCTTATTTCCCGTGTTGCCGGAAAAGGAAGTCCCAGATATCAGAAAATCCCCATTGGAGGCTAGGAGCATATCCGCGCATAAATCATCGACAGCACCACCAATAGTCCTGTCCCACTCTACATTACCTAAAGCATCTGTTTTTACGATCCAATAGTCAGAAAGTCCAAATGAAGCTTCTGTTTTATTCCCATTAATATTTGAGTAAGAATGTCCAGCTAGCAGGTATCCACCATCAGGTGTTTGTTTTGTTTCGTAAAGAATATCATCGGCAGAACCACCGATCGATTTGTCCCATTCCACCTGTCCATTTGCATCTATTTTTACTAACCAGTAATCATGATCACCAATGTTAGCAGTTGTTTTATCGCCACTCACTCCCGAGTTGGAGAAACCGGCAAGCATATACCCTCCATCTGTAGTCTGTTCAATGCTAGTAAGCTGATCCCAATTATCTGCATTATAGGTATTCTCCCATTCCAAAATTCCATTGGCGTCTGTCTTGATAACCCAGAAATCGAAACAATTCCAACAACTGCCAAAAGAATCTTCAGATTTGCTACCACCAGCAGCCGAAGAGGAATAGCCACCAATAATAAATCCACCATCACTGGTTTGTTGAACACTTTCTGCATAGTCAAGAAGGTTAGAGCCGAAAGTTTTATCCCAGATTACACTTCCATCGTTGGCATTTATTTTGACAAGCCAATTGTCCGCGTTTCCATAACTATTTTGAGAGATGTCTCCACTAATTGTTGAGGTATGGGTACCAAGAAATAGGTAGTTCCCATCAGTGGTTTCCTGTAGCGTTTTTAGTTCTTCCCAGCCATCACCACCCAACGTCTTATCCCAGCTGATATTGGTTTGGCCGCTGAGTACATTGCAAAATAGGCACAGGGCGAATAGTAGATTCGCAAGTCGGTGCATTCTATTTTTGCAAGAAATCAAATATTGAAATTCCCCTTCCATGTGCATAGTGATTTTTAAGTGTTGTTGTATTTGGTTTTTAACCAAGTTGTCTAAAGCTTAGGAGAGGGGAGAAGGGGGGGAGTTGACTTTGGAAGATAAGTCCAGAGGGAACTGAGTTACAAAAGTAGGTTTAAAGACTTACTATGTAAATAAGGTGTATAGGGTAAAGGAAAGATAAAAGGAGGCTGTTATGTAAAACTGGTTGACATACAAACACTATACGTATTTATATGATTTTTATGTGATGTACTGATAGTCCTCAACGGAAAATTAACTTGTGAACCGTCGATACACCTAAAGAGGGTAAATGTGTGATCTAAAATATTTTGGAATTATTTAAGTGTTAAATTTATTCTTTGAATAAGAAGTAACTGAATTTGCCGTTGAAATTACTATGGAAGCCAAGAAAGTTAATAAAATCTGTTTCATTTTATTCTTCCCAGTTACGATTCCTATTCTAATATGGAAGCTTTTTACTCCAAAATGTTAAAGACATTTTTTTTATTTAATAAAATACCGCATCTTTGGTAGATCGTTCTCGTATTACGCTACCTATAAGTTTACGTCTTAATCCAATTAAAATCCAACTCCATGGCAAAGGTCGCCTCAGTTTTTTTCGGCTTGTTTCTTTTGCTTTCCATTGGCGCAACCGGCCAGATGGTCTTTAATGGTGATCTGGAATATTGGGAAGCGCAAGATCCAAATTCTTCGTTTTTGTTAAACGAAAACCCTAAAGGCTGGACAACTCGTAACCACCTAAATCAAAATCCACAAGCTGTTTACTGTTTAAAGACAACTGATAGTTACTCTGGACAGCGAGCGGCGATACTCAAAAACTTTATAGGAAGCAATGGATTAAGTTTATCTTCCTTTTTAAGCTTGGGTAATTTTGATAAAAATAATTCAAAGAGAAGAGGAGTAGCTTTTACTCACAGACCTTATTCCTTTCATTTTGCCTATAAGTATTTCACAGAGGATTTAGACCCTAATGGTTTTTACCGATCAGGTGCTAATATTGAATTGTCAAAATGGGATGAGACTACTGGAAAAAGAAAGATCATAGGAAAAGGAGACTTTACCATTATAAATAAAGTGAGTTTCTACGAAGAAGCTGTAGTAGTTATCGACTACTTAAGTAATGAAGAGCCAGATAGTATGCGTATCGTCTTTCAGACCTCCAGCAACCCTGAGGACGATGTTCGCCTCACTGTAGATGATATTTATCTTCAAATGGATGATGTTACTACTGGCAATGACGACAAACTTTACGTAGACGAAGTAAATGTATTCCCTAATCCAGTTAATGATTGGTTGTCTTTTGTTAATCCACTTGATATAGAAAACGCTAGCCTACTGGTCTATAATTCCATTGGACAGCTACAAATGGAAGAACCTATAGTCGGTACAGGAGGCAAGATAGATTGCCAAAGATTAAATGCCGGAATGTACTTCTACCAAATTCGTCACTCCGATGAATTAGTTAAAGCAGGTAAGATCTTTAAGCAGTAGTTTCCTTAGGGGATAAGTAATTATAATCTCACGCCATATTTTATATTCAATACAAGCAACTTTTGGGGGGCAAGTTCTGGAACTGTAACTATTACAGCTACCAAGACTAAATATATGCTTAGGAGCCTTAGAGTCCGAAACCATTCAAGTAAATGTAACTTGAAAACAGCTAAAATGATTAAAATTAACGTTAACATATCTGCAAATGTAGCCGTTGTATTTCTAATAGTGTTCCTCATGAGTAATTGCAAGGATGAAATAGGTTCGTATGACCAACTAATACAAAAAGCAATTGACGAGGTAGAAATCTCTTGCGAAGAAATTCGGTCTGACGATTACTTCCATGCTTATTTGAATGGGGAGGATCTTTGCTACTCGGCAGGTTTTGATGATTACCGTATTTATTCAGGGGTGACGAATAGCGTAATTACCTCTGAACCTAGTATCGATTTTAGCAATACTAGTAGTTATGAAACTAATGGGTATTGGTACACCTTCAGCTTTCATACGAGTCTTCCTAATAATAAACACTTACAGGATCATGTCAAGTTTGAAACACCTATATCAGATACAATAAGAACAGGGAAAGAATTTGCAGAAGAACATTTTAAAGTAGGAACTCATCCGATTCGAAATATTGAAAACGAGAAAGAAGGCTTCAATATTACTTTTACGATTCCTTATCGTGAAGATGATAAAGAAAACGAAAATTTGGAATGGCAAGGTTCATCTGGCGTAGATTTTAAAACCTCAAATGGTACACAGGAAAATAGTTATTTTAGGATTAATAAAGTTAATGTATCAGAAGATGAACAGTATTACTACTATCTTTTAGAATGTGATTTTTCAGGTAGTTTATACTATCCAAGGACTAGAGTCGACCAATCAGAATTCGAATTATTCGGAGAACTCACAGAGGGCAATATGACAATGAATGTAGCTGTTTATAAAGAATAAATTTACGAGGACTCAAACCATTTCTTTTGGACTTACGCTCTAATTTTAAAAGTATGAGATTACGAGCCTTAATGGGATCTCCCTAAATTACGAGATTTGTCAAAGAACCATTTTTTTAGAATAATACAGAAAATGGCCTTATAAGGTTTTGACCAGTCAGACTGGATCAGTAAGCGAGTTTTAATTGGGCATCTCAATTTTAAAAGATAAGCTCTCATAATGCAGCTTGCCCCTCTGTGACTTCAAACGACCGCAGCGAGTCGAGGAATTACTTCCGTCCAAAATCTGCTGGTATTTCTCCCCATTCTTTCGTCTCCCATTTCAATATCGGATTCTTATACGTATTATTCCTAAGCCAAAGTATTCCTCTGTCAATCAGTTCAAATAAAGGTCTATTTACAGCACTTTTTACTAGTTTAGTACGTGTAGTTTTCTTCTTAATCCAACCCATTGCAATCTTTGAGTCTGTATAAATAGGCAAATCGTGCTTACCATGCTTTTTCAAGTAGGCCAATCCATGAACCAAAGCCAAAAACTCCCCAACGTTATTCGTCCCTTTCTTGAATGGTCCAATCCGGAACAGTTCATCGCCCGTTTTGGTATCCACTCCTCGGTATTCCATATCACCAGGATTACCACTACAAGCTGCGTCTACACAGATGCTGTTCCATTCAATATCCGCATTCTCCAAATTAATGGTTGGTTTCTTAGCCTTCCCGGTTTTACTACCATAATTAATATGGGCAGTGGCCCCGTCATAATAAGCATTCTCAGCCTCTAGCTTAGACTTGAAAGATTTGTAACGGGCATTTGGATAACCCTTTATCTGTAATTGACATTTTGCCCAGGAATCAAAAACGCCAGTTTGATTTCCTTCCCAGACCACGTAGTATTTTTTTGATTTAGCCATAAACTAGTTTCACTTTTATAATCAAGCTCATTAAGGAATTGTGCATAAATAACTTGACCTTCTAGATTAGGTTATGTTGTTACTAATCAAGGCGGCAAAAACGGAGTTATGCCATAGCATAATGAGTATTTTGGCAACGCAGAGTAGTGGCAAAAGAGGCAATCAAGATTGCCAAGTTATTTTTGAACCATTCCTAACGAAAGGTGAAGGTAAAAATAATCTTCAGGACTATTAATATAGAAATAATCTAAAAGGCTAAACGAATTAGAGCAAAAGTATTACATTGCGACGCTTAATAAATAGCACTATAAAAAAACGTAGCGCTTCCGTTGCGCTCGTTACGTCCCTTCGACAAGCCCGCCCGTTCCGGTACGGAGGACTGCCTCAAAGCAGGCCGTTGCGGTTAAATTGCACTTTCGAGCTAAAAAGAGAACCCTCAGAGAAGAATAAGAGATGTTAATAGATACCCACGCACACCTTTATCTCAAACAATTTGCAGAAGATCGGGATGCCACAATGCAACGTGCTTTCGATAATGGTGTAGAACGAATTTACCTTCCAAATATAGACAGCTCTACAACAGAAGCTATGTTAGATTTGGAATCCGCTTACCCAGAGCATTGTTTTGCGATGATGGGTTTACATCCTTGTTCTGTCAAAGAAAATTATGAAACTGAATTGGCACACGTAAAGGAGTGGTTGTGGAAAAGAGACTTTTGTGCGATAGGGGAGATCGGAACAGACTTATATTGGGATAAAAGTTTTTACGATCAGCAAGTCGATGCTTTTCAAAGACAAATGGATTGGGCTAAGGAATTAGACAAACCAATCGTTATTCACTGTCGGGAATCAATTGATATTACTATAGATTTGGTTCGAAAAGCAAAAACAGAAAAGCTAAGAGGGATTTTTCATTGTTTCGGAGGCACGATTGAACAAGCAAGGGCCATTGTAGATATTGGCTTCCATATTGGAATAGGAGGGGTAGCTACTTTTAAGAAGGCGACTTTGGATGAGGTTTTACCTAAAGTGCCTTTAAGTGCAGTAGTTTTAGAAACGGATTCGCCTTATCTGGCACCAGTTCCTTTTAGAGGAAAAAGAAATGAATCAGCCTACGTACACCAAATTGCAGAGCGAGTTGCATCTATATATTCAGTAAGCGTAGCGGAAATAGCAGAACAGACTACTAAAAACGCGCTGGCTATTTTTGGAGAAAGTGCTTGAAACCAAAGGGTTTTCCCAAAAAGGAACCATTAAAGAATGCTTTTCCTTTCTTTAAGATCAATAAAAACACAGAATTCACTAAAGAATCATAGTTTTTCTATGTTTGCGGTGAAAAAATTTTGAAAAGTTCCTTTAATTTGCAATTTTTGTGGCCGATGTAATGGTAAATGAATCATTACTGAAAATAACGAAGAGAATTTATTAAGACTTCCCTTCTAACAATAATATTGACAACAAGGAAAGGAGAGGTGTCCGAGTGGCTTAAGGAGCACGCTTGGAAAGCGTGTGTGCGTCTAAAGCGTACCGAGGGTTCGAATCCCTCTCTCTCCGCCATATATTTTTTCTGGAAGGATTTTTTTCCATCCATCAACTGCCCCCTTTAATACTAAACAAGAGTCACCAAACTTATTTGATGACAACAACTAACTAAGGATCAAACAAAACGAACAATACATTATTTACAATCTAATCATTATTTAAACTTCTACATTAATTAGTAAAACCTTATCAACTATGCGTAAAGTAATAGCTCTAATGCTTGTATTTGGTATCGCTCACAGTACGGGCTCATTCGATCTTTTAGCGCAAGGCGCAGGAGAGGAAGCGTCTTCAGGAGGATTCCAGATGTTAAAAGAAAAATTTATTGAAGGTGACTGGCGATTCATGAGTATTGTACTGGTATGTCTTATTTTAGGACTAGCCTTCTGCATAGAACGTATCATAACGCTAAACATCGCAACCGCTAACACAGACAAACTGTTGTCCAGCATCGAAGAGAACCTACAATCCGGAAACCTCAATGGTGCAATGGAAGTATGTAAGGCTACTCCTGGACCTACTGCTTCTGTTCTTTATGAAGGTCTGCGTGCTGCACCAAACGGCCCTGAGGCTGTTGAAAAATCCATCGTTGCTTATGGTGGTGTTCAAATGGGACTTTTAGAAAAAGGCTTGGTTTGGATTTCTCTTTTCATCGCCATTGCCCCGATGCTTGGGTTTATGGGAACGGTAATCGGTATGATCGGTGCCTTCGATGATATCGCAAAAGCGGGAGATATTTCCCCTGCAGTAGTAGCCGTGGGTATTAAAGTAGCCCTTTTGACCACTGTATTTGGTCTGGTTGTGGCGATTATCCTTCAGATTTTTTACAACTACATCATTTCTAAAATTGATGGAATTGTAAATAAAATGGAAGACGCTTCTATCGTGTTGGTTGACATGATGCAGTCAAATAACGTTTTCAAGTAAATAGCATAAATGTTTTTCATCCTGGAAAAAGGGAAATACACCTCTTAGTTTTTAACAAGGTGTACACACTATTCCTTTTCCTTAGGACAATGAACTATTTGCATTACTAATTTAGGATCAGTAAAAGAATATATTATGTATAATTTTCTTGTAAAAAACGGGCAGCTAGTCGCCTTTGGAGTAGGACTTCTGATAACGATCGTTTATTTCGTTGGAGCAGTTGGTGGTGATAGCCCTGATCGGTTCAATTTTGGACTTATAACCGCTATGGTACTCGCTGCGATCTGTGCTGTGGTCATGATTGCCTTTGGCTTGTTTCAAGTGGCTTCAGACCCTAAAGGTTCAATGAAAGGTATCATTACTTTCGGATTGTTAATTGGATTATTTGCAGTGCTCTACAGTACTGCTGATCCTACTTTATCTCCAGCAATGATTGCAGGAGGAGAAGGAGCTGGACTTTCTGATAGCACTAGTAAATTGATTTCTGGCGGAATGCTAACTACCCTGTTCTTACTAGGAGCAACTGGAGTAGCTTTTGCACTGTCCGAAATTCGAAATTTCTTTAAGTAAAAACGACAAAAAAATAGCTTTTTGATTTGCGAAATATTACAGCTATAAAGTTCCTTAGGGAACAAGAGGTTGTGAAATATTAAGAAGCGAATAAGTCAGAAAGTGGTTTTTTGTGTAATACTAAATCGTCAAAATTTAATTTCTTCATTTGCTAGACTATATGCTAGAACGTGAAGGGGTTAAATTTTGCACTAATTAATTTTCTATTATGGCAAAGAAATCCAGTAGAGATAGAGTAAGCAATGAGGTCAACGCAGGATCTATGGCAGACATAGCCTTTCTCCTCCTGATCTTCTTCCTTGTTACCACGACTATTGTGGAGGACAAAGGAATCTTGGTAAAGTTACCACCTTGGTCGGAAGAGGAAGTGGATCCTACCAAACTGAACACTCGTAACGTATTTTCTGTATTGGTAAACGCTCAGAACCAATTGCTTGTAAGAGGAGAACCAACAGATATTAAGGATCTCCGAACAAGGGCAAAGGAGTTTATTATGAACCCTAAACGATTGGATAACCTGGCTGAAAAGCCAACGAAGGCCATTATTTCGTTGAAAAACGATAGAGGGACAAATTATAAAACCTACCTGAAAGTATATAACGAATTACTCGGTGCCTATAATGAATTATGGGATGAAGAAGTAGGAAGGAATTACGGAAAGTATGGTAATGACTATAACGACGAACTTCCTTATGAAGTCCGTAAGGCCATTAAAGGTAAAATACCTATGGTACTTTCTGAAGCGGAACCAACCACATACGGTGACGAATAAATTAAATTAACGGGACTAATTAACCTATCAACGAAATTGAATTAAATCATGGGTAAATTTTCAACAAAAAGAGGCAAAACCAACCCTGAAGTTTCAACAGCTTCATTGCCAGATATTATCTTCATGCTTCTGTTCTTCTTTATGGTGGTAACTGTAATGAGAAATTCGGAACTGAAAGTAGCCGTAAATACACCTGATGCTACAGAGTTGACCAAGCTAGAGGAAAAATCGCTCGTTAATTATTTATATATTGGAAAACCAACTTCTAAATTCCAGAAAGTTTATGGCACTCAACCTAGACTTCAATTAGGAGATAAATTTGCGACTGTAGCGGATATTCCGATCTTTCTTGAAACACATAAACTCAAAGTAGCGGAAAATAAACGTACTCGTATCACTTCTTCTCTAAGAGTAGATGGTGAAGTGACCATGGGAATCGTTCAGGACATCAAAACACAGCTGCGTAAATCCAATCAGCTTCGTGTGAATTACTCCGCGAGTAAGGAAGTGCAGTAGGAGCGCGAGTTCGCAAACTTGCAAACAAATAAAAAAGCCATCTTGTTTTACACAAGATGGCTTTTTTATTTTAGTAATTGAAGAAGATACAGGATAGAAGACTTTGATCTAAATGGGCTTTTCAATTTTGATTTACACCCTTTCTTATCTCAACCGATCCATAGACCGAACTAATTTCTCATCCTTCCCAATAAACCACAAGGCTAATACACCAAATATCAAAAATAAAAAAGGTAGGGCAATTCCCATTTCATCATTCGGTTCCACGTTTCCTAGGCTTTTACTTTCCTGCATAAAGATAACCAAAGCGAATACAAGCCCAATAACATTAGCTATTACAGCCAGTCGAGCTACAACAAGCTGCGTCTTACGATTTCTAAACATGAAAATACTCACAAAAGCCAAACCACCTGCTATACAGAAAAGGGCTAACATCGCCACATGATCCCGTATATCAAATAGACCATCTGCAAAAACCATAGACGCGGGAGAATCTACCAAAGGAACGGAGGCAAATGGTAAAGCAAATAAACCGAAAGCACAGCCGGCAGCCAAAAGAAGAAATAAACTTTGTATTCGTTGTATCATTTTTATAGATTATGGTTTTTAAGAAAATGGTTTGCGTAATTTTGCAAACAAAAATCCAAAGATAATAGGAATTCTTGTGAGTAAATGAAAATGAAAATGAAAAGTTGAAATTTAACCAAACATGGACTGCGTACGGAAGGCGCAATTATTTTATAACTCCTCTCCGAAGAACCCTGAAAAGACGATGTCAGTTAAGATAGAATTTCAATTATTTCTACTTCGCGGTATTTTTAAGATATCGTGCAATCCACAGATAAATAAATCAACCATTATCCATGCCTCACCCCGCTCTAAGTTTTTGGGAAAAAGACAGTTTCTTTCAAGGGATCGATGTGCTAATCGTCGGCAGCGGTATTGTCGGCTTAAACGCGGCAATCACACTAGCAGAGAAAGAACCAAAATGGAAAATCGTAATACTAGAAAAAGGCGTTTTACCCAGTGGTGCAAGCACCAAAAATGCTGGCTTTGCATGTTTTGGTAGTATGACAGAGCTATTGGATGATGTTGCTGAAAATGGAGAAGCAGCAATGTTAGCCCTTGTCGAAAAACGTTGGAAGGGATTACAACGTCTCCGCGAAAGATTAGGAGATAAGAATTTAGATTATAAAAACTATGGTAGCTACGAACTATTCATGCCGAATGAAGAAGAGAGCTATCAGCATTGTTTAGAAAATAGAGTATACCTTAATAAGGAATTGGAGCAGATCATCGGTCAGAAAGAAACCTTTAGTTTGAAAACAGAAGCTCTAAAGTCTTTTGGTTTTTTAAAAGTAAAAGAACTGTTATACAACTCCGCAGAAGGTCAAATCGATACCGGTAAAATGATGAAAGCGCTTTTGCAACTTGCTCGTGAAAAAGGAGTAAATATATATAATGGATGTACCGTTGAGGAAGTTGTAGAGGAAGGTGCTCAAGTTAGTGTACGTTGTGCAAATGGATGGAGATTTAGTGCTGGAAAATTATTGCTTTGTAACAATGGTTTTGCAAAAAAGTTGCTTCCTGCTTTAGATGTTCAACCTGCCCGGAATCAGGTATTGATTACTAATGAGATTTCGAATCTTCCCATCAAAGGTTGCTTCCATTACGATAAGGGTTATTTTTATTTTAGAAATATCGGAAACAGAATCCTACTTGGCGGAGGACGACATTTAGCAAAAGAGGAAGAAACAACAATGGAATTCCAAACAACGGATAAAATTAAAAAGGTTTTGGTGGGCTTACTACAAGAAGTGATTCTTCCAAATCGAGAAATAAAAGTCGAGCAATGGTGGTCTGGAATTCTAGGCATTGGAAATTCAAAAACGCCGATTATTCAAAGGGTATCCCCTTCGGTTTATACTGCTGTTAGATTAGGAGGGATGGGAGTGGCCATAGGAACACTTGTAGGAGAGGAGGGCGCAGATTTGCTGCTAAAACAAAGTTAAAAAAACAATAAACCCATAGGATTAAAAGACAGCTAGCCATTCTGCTCGTTATATTTGAAGTATCTAAACCATTAATCTAATCAATGACCCAAACGGTTCTAAAAATATTATTCTTCTGTTGCAGTTTTGTCTTTGTAGCCAAGGCTCAGGTCACCGACACGATTCCAACAGACACCACTCAGGTCTCACAAGTAATTATAGATCAATCTGAAGAACTATCTGGAAAAGTAGTCAATGGCCAAGAAATCAGAACTTTTAAGGGGAACGTGGAACTTCGTCAGGACAATGTTTTTATGTATTGCGACACTGCTGTCGTGGTTGATAACAAAGTAGATGCAGTAGGGCAGGTTATTATCCAACAAGGTGATTCGATTACGATTTTTGCCGATTCTCTTTCCTATTTGGGAGACATTAAAAAAGCCTATCTATTTGGTAACGTAGCCTTACTTAAAGAAAATCAAAAACTCCACACGGATTACTTAGTCTACAACCTCAATACGAAAGTGGCTACCTACACCAATTGGGCGATACTCACCAACGATACTACCCAGCTGCGTTCTAAGATCGGTTATTTCTATGTCCAACAAGATGAAGCCTTTTTCAAGGATAGTGTTACCATAGTAGATGAAGATTTCGAATTGAAGACGGATACTTTGAAATACAATACTTCAACAGGTATCGCTACCTTTTTAGCGCCTACTTTGATCAATCAAGGAACCGGCAGAATCTATTGCGAAAGCGGGTTTTATGATACCAAAGAACGACTAGCTGAATTTCGCGGAAACGCGCAATATCTTAAAGAGGACCAACGGGCTACCTCTGATGTTATCCAGTATGATGCAGAAACCGAAACGGTGACCTTAGTTGGAGATGCTGTTTTTATTGAAGAAAATAAAGTGGCTAATGCAGACACGATTCGCTATGATGAAAAAAACAAGTTGACTTATCTATTGGGAAATGCTCACTATGTAGAAGGCGAGCGGATCGTTGACTCTGAACGGATGATTTATAATGAAGCAACAGAAAACTTTGAAACGGAAGGCCGTGCACGTATTGTAGATGGTGTTCAAATATTAGATGCAGATAATATCGACTATCAAGAAAATAATGCCATTGCAACGGGTAATGTCGTTTGGGTGGATACAGTAGAAAATGTAACGATCAACTCCGAACATCTGAATTATAACAAAGAAACAGAGCGTATTGTGGCTAGTGGTGGTCGGCCATTAATGACTTCTCTTATTGAAGAAGATACTTTTTATATGAGCGCAGATACCTTGGTTTCTTTTCATGATCAGCCGGAAGATTCCTTGCGAATGTTGCTGGCTTACAACGATGTTCGAATTTTAAAAACCAACATGCAAGCAATTGCAGATTCCGTCACTTATAGTAGCCGCGATTCATTGTTTGAATTATTTCAGAACCCCATTATTTGGTCAGATACTACTCAATTTATTGCAGATACGATGTACATGCAATTGGCAAATGGAAAGATAGATCAGATTTATTTACAGGAAAATGCCTTGATTTTAAATTCTCCTGATGAAGTTTTCTTCAATCAGATAAAAGGAAAAGATATTACTGCGTATTTTTACGACAACGAATTGCGTAAGATGCTGGTGGAAGGAAATGCAGAGTCGATCTATTACGCTTTGGATGAGGAGAAAGCTTATGTAGGCTTGAATAAAACACTGTGTAGTAAAATGCTTCTAAATTTTGATGACAATCAGATTCAGGAAATCCGATTTTATGCCCAACCCAAAGCGAACACTTATCCAATGGGGCAAGTTAATCATACGACCATGCGCCTGAAAGGCTTTAAATGGGAGGTGAGAAAAAGACCTAATAACCTGGAAGACTTGCTGAAAATAACGCCTAAATTACCCCCGAAGGAAGAAGCGAAAGAAGAGGAAAAAGAGGAGGAGCGTGAAGATGAAGCTGCAGTAGAACTTCTTTTGGAAAATAAGGAAAAACTAAAGGAAGAAGTGAAGGAAGTAATTGAAGAAAATGCCACTCCAGCTCTTGAATCAGAGGTAAAAGAAGTTTTAGAAGAGAACAGCTCGAAAGCAGAGGAGATAAAAGATAAGACAAAATCAATTTTGAAAAAAAAGAAAGATAAAGAATGATGTGTTTATTATCGTTTGATGAAATAAATTGGAAAGCCAAAAAACTTTGGCTAGCGGTTATCCTATGCCTTCTTTACATTCCTATTTCGTCAGCACAAAACGCCAGTTCCTTTGATGCGGGTGCTGCTGCTTTTGCAAAAGGAGATTATAAAAACGCCATACAGTCATATGAAGCTATTCTTACAGAAGGAATGGAAGGGAAGAATGTATACTATAATTTAGGTAATAGTTATTACAAGGACAATCAACTAGGCAAAGCTATCCTGAATTATGAACGCGCTTTGTTATTAGATCCGGGAGATCAAGAAGCTAAGACCAACCTCAGTATAGCGAAGTACAAGGTAAAAGGAGAAATCGACCCAGTGCCTCCCTTCTTTCTTCGTTCTTGGTGGAATAGCACCCGAAATGCATTAGGATCAACTATATGGGGGGTAATATCTTTATTGTTTTTCTGGGGAGCTATGTTATGTTTGTCCCTATGGCAAATTGGAAAAAATAAAGACCAAAAAAAGAAAGGCTTTTTGGCAGGAATCAGCTTGTTATTGTTGACGATCATTCCGTTTTCCTTAGCTTGGAGTGCTTACCAATATCAAAAAGACACCAATGAAGGAATTCTCATCAATACTACTGCATCTTTAAAAAGCGGAGCAGCTGAAAATTCAGAACAAATCAGAATCATCTATGAAGGCACCCGCTTGGAGTTGATGGATCAAATCAATGTATGGTACAAAGTCCGGTTGGAAAATGGAGAAATAGGATGGTTGGAGGAGAAAAGCTTTGAAGAGATATGATGCATTGCTAATTACCCCTAGATTTACCGATCCAGTGTTTGTTTTACTCAAAATACACTTAAGCTAATGGCCTTTTGATCCCTGGGAGCCGTTTTACTCGCTTAAGACAGAACAACAATAAGATCGTCCATTCGATTTTTTTCTCAACTACAAGCAACGAAACGGCCTTCTCAAACGTCTTATTTTTAAGGCAATGTTTTTGCATTAGTAAAAGAACGACTTATAGCTAAGCAGAAACAAAGCCACCACATTACCCATATCACATATCATATTTTAAACCCTTAGAACTGATGGCCAATCGCAGACGCTTTACAAATAGGCTCTTTGAGCTACTGAGAAACTACAAATACGTACTCTTCAATTATGATTTGCTCTTCAGCAAGAAAGAGAAAGAAGATTTAGCATTGGAGTTCTTACTAGATCAAAAAGAGGTAACGCCCTTGCTCAATCAATTGAAGCAGGTAGAGGAAGTACTTCACATCAAATTATCTTCTAATTTCCGTTTTTCAAAAGCCGTAATCCAATTCAAAGACCAGACTTCTTTGCGTATTCTCTTTATTCATAAGTTGATGCATAAAACGCTAACATATATGGATGCCACTGAGGTCCTAGAAAAGCGAGCATTGACAAGTGAAGGCTATTTCGTCCCTTCTCTAGAGCATCAATTTGAAGATTCGGTATTACATGCCTATCTCAATAACAGTGGTTTAAAAGAGAAACATTATCGTTATTTCAACGACTTCCATGTTCTCATTCAGGAAGATCTGTTGGAATTCTTCAATACAAAATATCAAACTACCTTTCCATCCATCTTTAGCTTAACCGATTTCTACGCCATTGAAAAAACACACATGGTGGAGCGCTTAAAAACATTCCCTTTTAATCGATTTATGCGTAAAATCAACATTCGCTGGCACAACTTCGTTGGCGTCATGAAACAAGCCCGAATGATTTAAGAAGTAGATAAAGTAGGTAGGCAGATGAGATCTTCCTCTGTTCATACAAAAAATCCCGAACGCTCGAAGCAGCTGTTCGGGATTTTTCACATTATTTGGTTTCCCATGCAACACACATAAGAGCCTAGAGGAGTCGAACCACCACCATAACCCCAGCTTGAAGTCGGAGCCATGTATACAGGCCAAAGGTCCTAAAAATAAAAGCCCCGACCGGGCGGTCAGGGCTGAACAACAAAAAATATAAAGCTATGAAAACTAAAACTATCTTTATTCTTCCTCAGAAGAAGTATTTACTATTTTTCCACCATCCAATTCATCCTGCCACGCTTTCAATTTATCCCATTCGCCACTTGCTGCCATTTGAGCTTGCTTAGGCCATGTGGTTGGGTCGTGTGCTGCATATCGGCTTCCAGCGGCTGCTAAAACTTCTTTCACTTTAGAAGCATCTGTGTCGGCTAGCTGTGCGAAGGTAAATATACCAGCATTATTTAACAATTCCGAAATTTTCGGGCCGATTCCTTCAATTTTTTTCAAATCGTCGGCCTCAATACTCTCAGAAGCAGTTGTTTTGGCAGCTGGAGGGCTTTTTTTCGCTGGTGCAGGAGCCGCAGCAACTGTTTTCAGCTTACTTACCTTAGCAACTGTTTCGTCTACCTGATCAAAAGGGACGATATTTACAAATGTTCTGTCCAAGCGTCTTTTAGTGAAAGAAACTTTACCTGGCTTTAATGCGAATAAAGTATGGTCTCTTCCCATACCAACATTGTCACCTGGGTGGTATCTAGTACCTCTTTGACGAACTATAATATTACCAGCTTTTGCAGCTTGGCCTCCGAAGAGTTTTACACCGAGTCTTTTACTTTTACTGTCACGTCCGTTATCCGAACTACCGACTCCTTTCTTATGTGCCATATCTTAACGTTTAAGGATGTTTTAAAATTATGGTTATTTTATTAAATTAGAAAGTAAAATAACCGCGAAATGAGATTTTTTGTCAAACTCAAGCTTTTTTAGCCAACAATAGAGTCGATTTGAAGCTTAGTGAAAGATTGTCTGTGGCCATTTTTTACTTTATAGCCTTTACGACGTTTCTTTTTGAAGATGATGACTTTATCTCCTTTTTGATGATCCAGCACCGTAGCAGTCACTTTTGAAGCGTTGACTACGGGTGTCCCCAAAGAAAAACTGCCATTTCTTTCAATCATATGTACTTGATCGAATGAAACGCTATCCCCTTTTGAGGCCTCTAACTGGTGGACGAAGATCTGCTGACCTTCCTCGACTTTAAATTGCTGACCAGCTATGGTAACGATTGCAAACATGAATAAATAATTTTAAGATTTTTTGAAAATAGGCTGCAAAGATACTTTTTTTGAGTTAGTTGTCCAAATTATACTTAAGCTTATTTACTAAACTTAAACATTGATTTTTAACTATTGTTCACTATCTCGATAAACAGGCAAGCTATTCTATTATATCACGTCAATCAACCATTTATGCAAGAGCTGAAATCCACGGACATCTACCTAATCGATCAAATCCTGAAAGGCCGTTTCGACCAGATCAAAAAAATTGCTGATTTGGGCTGTGGAAGTGGAAGAAATTTGCCTTACTTTCTCAAAAATGGATTTAATGTCTATGCTATAGACCCAAAGGAGGAAGCTGTTGAAAAAACTAGAGCGCGTGCTCTACAATGGAACCCTAAGGCAAGATTGGGACAATTCAAAGTGAAAAGCATCGAGAATAGTGGGTTGAGGAGCGGAAGTTTTGATTTAGTTATCTGTAATGCTGTACTCCATTTTGCGAAAAGTCAACAGCATTTTGAGCAAATGTTATACGCCGCCTTTCGTTTGTTGAAGCCAGGAGGCTTTTTCTTTGCTAGATTAGCTTCTGATATTGGGATAGAAGAAGTGGTCAAACCATTGGGTAATGGCCGTTATCTATTGCCAGATGAAAGCGAAAGGTTTTTGGTCAGTCATGATATGTTATTGCAGTATACACTAAAGTTAAATGCTCAATTAGCTGAGCCAGTTAAAACTACGAACGTTCAAAACCTACGGTGTATGACCACTTGGTGTTTGACCAAATAAATTTCCTGCGAATGACGGGAATTGAAGTTGCAATACCTACTCTCGAACGCATTTCCACAGCTGTGGAACCCCACCACGATTCATATCCAAAAACAAAGAATCCTGGCTAAGCATGGTAATGGAAACAGCTTTTTTAATCGCTTGCGGATTGATAGTATCCTTTGTATGGAGTTGTTTCCCCTTTAAATAGTAAGAGCCAGCCTCCGCATTTTTAGAAGAAGAACCATAAGTATATCTACCATTTTCGTTAAAGTTGAATAAAATAGACCCTGTACCGAGGTCTTTGAGCTGATGATTTTCATAAACCTGCGCCACTTTCCAGCTCCCATAAAGGGTTTCAATGGGAAGGGTTTCCTCTTGACAGGAATTGAGCAATAGAAATAAGGAAAGGCAGATTAATACTTTTTTCATGTTTGTTTTTTATTGTTGATTATTTTAGCTTTTAATCCAGGTGAAGTCGAAAGAGAAGGCTAAACTGGCAACCGAATAAACGGCTTTGATTTTTAACCATTAACTGGTAAGAATATTATCAAGACCTAAAATGCTGTTAATCTTGGTTTTGTAGGCATTAGAATTTTGCATACCTTCATATTTAATTTTGCTGAAGCATAACGTGAAATTATGTTAAAGTAACAAGAAATTACCCCCTCTGATTGCATATTATATCCACACAATCTAAGCCTTTTTATTTTTTTCATTTGCTGGATTATGTTGGAACAGTTTCACATTTATAGATCAACCCCAAATTACCCAATTTTGATCAAAATTGTATCAAAAACCGATATGAAGTGCTATCTCTCGCTTTGTGCCTTCCTATT
>CAZDTI010000119.1:0-20639 GCA_964508085.1 uncultured Saprospiraceae bacterium
TTGAGGACTTTGCGTGCTTAGCGAACTTTGCGTTCACCAAAAAATGAAGAATCCCTTTACCTTTGCGAAACCTTCGCGTACTTCGCGCCCTTTGCGGTTACTATCCACGAATCGGCACTCTATTGCTCCCCAATCCCAAAATCCTTAATCCTTAATCCTTAATCCTTAATTTTCAATCCTTAATCCTCTTCCCCAAACCGCATCTCTATCATATGTGACTGAAACCCTACTTTTTCATAAGCTCTAATCGCCCCAGCATTTTCAGCATAGACTTCCAAACGAAATTCACTAATCCCCTCCCCTTTTCCCCAGGCAACCAATCCATTGATTATCCGTTTGTTGATCCCTTTTCCTCGAAACTCGGGTTGGACGTACATAAAGCCCAAATATGCATATTGTTTGTGTTTCAGATAATCCACAGCGTTTTTAATAGAAACATAACCAGAAGCAATAATCTGTCCGTCAACCAAAACGATAAGTACTTCGGTTGTCTTAGATTTGATTAATTCAGAAAGATCGTAGTAAGAGATTTTTTCTTCTTTTAATGTTGGATTGAAAGGACGCTCATATTCGATAATGGCTTGCTCGAATTCAAGGAGCTTGGGGAGGTCTTGAAGATAGGCTTTTCGGATGATTGGTTCCATAAACTTTTTACTTTTTAAATACGCGGGAATAATCCTTAAATTCTGATCCATCCAAACCAGCTTTTATGTAAGCAGCAGCGACATCGAAATCCACTACTTTGCAGATTACTTCCATTGTCCCTTCTCCTTCTGTGCCTCCTTCGCAGTGGCCGAGGCCTGTCCAACCAAGGGCATGGTCGATTAGTTGCTCTAGTTTATCTCGGCGTTCTAAATCGGCTTTATTTCCTTTTCCTTCTACTTTGAATTCGACAAGTAGCGTGTCGTGTTCTTCCATTGGAATTGCGTCATAACCTTCCTTTACCAAACGTTCGATTTCTTTGTCAATAAAGTTTCGATAGTCCGATTTTATGTCTTTGTCTTTGCCTCTATCTCCGATAATTCCTTTGTGAATGACACCGCTGTTTTTGCCGGATTCCCAGGTTTCCCAGTAGTTGAGTTTTCCCTCAATTTCTTTGTATAGTTTTAACATGGTATCTTTTTTTGTGGGGCGAAGATACGAAGAAAAGCGAGAGTAGTGCTAAGGGAAGGTGAGGCAATCGCAAGGTTCTTTTCAACCTCAAACTCAACTGCAACTTCAACCTCAAAGCACTCAGTTCGCAAGCCGACCGCGGATTACTTGAGTTGAAGTTTATCTTTTGCTTTCACGTTAGAAGGCAGAGCAGCCGAGGTTGCTCTTGTGAAATTGATTGTTTAGGAATTGCCTAAGAGAGCAGAAGAAATACAAGTTTTAATACTCCCCTCCATACCACTTCTCCAATACCTTCATCGCTGGTTTTCCTCTAGGGGAAAAACTAGTATTCCAAGGTTGTTGGTCATCTACAATCCATTGCCATAAGAAGCTGCCGGCAATGTAGGATTCTTGTTGGAAGGTTTGGAAGAAACCTTCATAGAGATTGACTTGTGCTTGATAATTAGACTTTGTTTTTTCTCTATCATGTGTCCAAGGTCTTTTCCCTGCATAGGAGACATTTCGATAGCCGAACTCGGTGATGAGGATTTGGCGTTTGTGCTTTTTACTAAGTCCTTTTAGTTCTTTTGCAATGGGTTTCCAGCCATCGACGACTTGTGCAACTGTTGGTGTTTCTGCTTCGCTTATGGGGAAGTAAGCATCAATCCCGATGTAATCTAAGTCCTTCCAAAAAGGAACCTGCATGTACTCATCCCAATTCGCGCAATACGTTATTGGCCCTTTGTATATCTTTTTAATTTTTTTGATTAGCTGTCGCCAAAACCGTGGACGCTGCTGGACAAACAATTTCAATTCTGTTCCTACGCAAAGCATATCAACAGAGAGTGAGTCTGCTACTCTTGCCCAATTCAACATATAAGCTTCATAGGACTTCTCCCAGGTTCTCCAATCGGAGTCATTAGCTGCCGCAAAATCACCGCGCCAGGTTGCGCCTTGCGTTTTATCTTTTTTAGAATAAGTCTTTTCTTCTTCTCCAAAAAAGTAACTAAAAATACTACTTTCTGCTACCGTTTCTTCCACGGGGAGTGGTGCACTAATTTCAATATGCGGCTTAATCAATACTTTCAGTCCGATGGATTTGGCTACAGATATCCCTTCTATTGTTCCTTTGGTGCTTTTTCCGAGGTGTTCCATTTCCTTTTCAGAAAGCAGCGTCAATGATTTTCTATCTATAGTTGCCTCAGGAACGAAGGCTACCCAATCCACATGACAGGTTCTAACCTCGGCGATCATATCTGTCGTTAACTGATCTATAATCGGTGGATAGATGCTGATGCCGTTTATTTTTTTAGAGGTGTTTTGAGCGAAAGCGAAGTTCGGAATAAGGTTAATTAGTAACAATAGAATGCCACTTAGACAAGAAATGTAAGATGTTTGTTTTATGTTCATGTATGCTGAAATTGTAAATCTAAGCCGGCCAGTTATTATTTGATAATAATGGTTTTCAGTTTTTTTCAACCTCAACCTCAAGTGCAACCTCAACCTCAAATCGCTCAATTCGCAAGCCGACTGCGAATTAAGGGGATTGATTTTTTCATTTTCATTTTATCACTTTAGAAGGCAGAGAAGTTGAGGCTAAAAGAGAAGGAAGGCAAAACCTAAAAATATTGCCCCAAACCAATTACGACTCCTCTCGCTTCTCGATGAAAGATATCAATACCGTAATCCACTCGCAAAATAGCGCTATATACTTTTTGACAAATAACCCTAAAGCCCCCGCCCAAGTATTGTCGAACGATATTGGTGCTGAAAAAATCCTCTAATTTATTTCCTGGTCTACGCCAAGTTCCGACATCCGTAAAAGCAACCAACTGTAGGCCCCAATTATTGTCCGCAGTGGCAAATATCGTATGTCTATGTTCTGCATTAAAAATAACTTGTGCCGTACCTCGGTCTATCCTATTTCCAGAACCTCTAAGATTTATATGACTGTCTACTACGAAAGGAGCGAATGGAGAATCCTTATTTGTAGCTATTGCTAAACGAAACCGAAAAGCTAAGTTTACTTTATTAAAACGGTAAAAGCGCCGGCCTTGGAACTCGATGGAATTGAACCAGTCTTTGTCAACCGTATTATATACATTTTGAATACGCACTTGAAGATCGGCTCCTTTAATGTAAAAGAAATGCCTGTTTAAATGATCTTCGTAGTACTGTGTTTTAAACAAGATTTTATTCTGCTTAAAATTATCAGGTCCCGGGGGTGTTTCCAGAACTTGATCTGCGTATTTTTTATATTTCTCCTGAAAAAAAGTGGCGCCGATTTCCAGATTACCTCTTCCTCTGTATTCCTTAGAACGGAAAGAGCGAGTAAGCTCAAAGTTCCGAATCAAAGCTAATGCTACACTATTGTTATCGTAAAGATAAGTAACTTCTCCTTCTTCAAAGTACAATGGTTCTCTGGAAGCCAAACGAACCAAGCTAGTAGAATAGCCCCAATTTGAAGAACGAATGAATGGTACCCGATAATAAAACTGTCCTCCATTCCGGCCATCGGTACGTTGATATTGTGCACTCAACAATTCGCCCCGACCTCTCCAATTCACATCGTAGCCACCGATAACAATAAAGTTATTCCCCTTAACAGAGCCGAAGTTAAATACCGGAAGTTGTGTTCGTTGCTCAACGATATAAAAAGTTACGCTGGCTTTATCATCTGTATTGTGCTTTTGGATCAGGTAGGTTGCATCGGTGATACCGGGTACATTTCTTAGATTTTGAACTTGCGCTTTTACATTATCTAAACTAGCCTCTTGCCCCATCAGGTCCTGTAAAAAACGTTGTAAATAATTTTCCTTGGTCCGCTTCAATCCTTCAATCGAGATACTATCTACCACTGGCAGAGCTACTTCTTGTGCATAGCTGAGCTGAATAGAACATAGAAAAATAAATACGACAAAGGATCTAAAAAACATGAACAATTCTTCTGAAAATAATTATAAGATATAGACTTCTCTAAATTGACGGCTCATTAGCCTAAACTCCCTTATATTATAAAAGTCTCTTGTCTTACAAAGGTCTAAATATTAAACCGGAAGCCCAAGTTGTAGGTGGAGGCTTTTCCGCCATTATCCACCAAACCTTTATTTCTAAAACCGGTGTAGATTAATTCTAGTTCAATTTTAGGTGTAAATTGATACTTTGCACCTAGACCAAGTTGATAGAAGTAATTAAAATTTGGTTCCCATGTTGGAGCATAACCAGTTAAGGTATAAAGAGTCACCTTTGGATCTGGTAGATAACTGAAAATCACTGTAATTGGTGTAGTGATAATATCTCCACCTTCTTCTCCAATGTTCTCTAATAAGAAATCTACTTCCGTAAAAAGAGAAAAACTATTCCCAATAGAAAAATCATTGAAAAACTGAGTGTTCCATATGGGGCCATTCCAATCAATAAATGGTTTGAGTTCTTCTCCCGTGACCCCATCGTATAATCCTTGTAAATCATCACCAACTGGAAAAGTAAATGTACTTTGAATAGAAAAATTCTTCCAAGCGGGAACAGGAGCCAATCGAATCTGTGCCCCAACACCTGTAAAGCCTGCACGGGAACCAGCATTGTCTTTTGATTTGAAAACTTCTGTTGCATCAGAAGGCAAGGAGGAATTACTTACTCTTCGGTATCTAACTGTTGGACCGATGTTGATACGATTAGTCAAGCCATACAAAGCTGTAAGTGTTGTTGTGAAAAATGTTGACCTATTAGTCAGTTCTTCTTTAGAACCTGTCCGTTGTGTATACAAATTGTTAAAAAGCCTAGTCTCTATTGTTCCTTTTGGAATAGTAGAAGAGACTACATAACGGCTTGCGTTGTTACCACTGCCAGGATTAGTACCAGGTTTTTTACGAGCACCTAATGTAGGCTTCTTTGTGCTGTGTTCGTTCAATGTCCAATCGTAATCATAATAGCCCAATTTTGAGGACGCGGGGATTTTCTCATCTCTGAATTGGTTGATATAGGAAAAAACCGCTTTTTTATTACCGCCAAAGTCCTTACTATACCAATCGAATATCTTTGACAATTCTACCTTACTTCCATCCACTCGAATGAAGGCAGGATCATTCAAGGCCAATTTTGTTTGTCGCTCCATCTGAGCATCTAAAGTCGCAGGTGCATACGCTTCACTGATAATGGCCGGACAACCCAATGCTCCACAGACCAAAACAAAATGCAATCGTGGATCATCATAAACATCTAACATCGTCTTCTTTTCAAACCCAGTCAAGGTGTATTTCTTCCCCGCTACAGTTATTTTCTTGCGATCAAAAAAGCCTGCTTCAGATTGTACAGATGTTATGGGATACAATTTAGCCGCCGCGTTTATGACGTGTAAATTGTAGGCATTTATGTAAAAAGCTTTCTGGGTGGCTTCATCCGTTCCGCTAAGGTCTGCATTTTCTACTCTGTTTATCAATTCGATTAGCGTTGCATTGTTTCCAAGGCGGTTGTATCTGACTTTTCCATTGATAACATTGGCTTGTAGGAACACATTTACTTGACTGAAGAAACTGTTGTCTACTTTCTGGGCGCTTAACGTCTGGATACTTAAAAGTATAGTCAATAGCAAAATGCTGATTGATTTAATTTGAAGGCTTTCGGTCTTGATTTTTAACATTTTGTGATTTTTTAACGTCTATGGACATAAGTACGTGGACAGTATATTCCTTCCATTGGTTTAGAACTGCAAAAATAGTACTAAGGAAACTCATGCCACTATCTAAAGTTGTCAAATTTTTACGGATTGACAGATTATGTTTTGATTGCGACAGATCAAGACAATTATGAGGTGGTTTTAAGCAATTCCTATTGTTAAAAAGGTTCTTGGGCAAATATAATGGGTTTATTTTTTTAGGTAGATGGGGAGCTGTGGTAGATGACGAAGAGCTAAAAAAATTGTAGTTTGTGCCAAACTATTCGACAAAATACTTGAAGATCAATAAAATCATAAGAATGAAGAAGAACAAGCTCCAAGTGGAGACGTATAAAATCAAAGGCTGGAAAGAAACCGTAACAGGCTTAGTCATTTCTGAAAATAAGGATTGGATTTTGGTGAAAAATATTCCTTCTGATTATAGACTTGACGGTTATACGCTATATCGCAAAGAATATGTCAAAAAGAGATTGACCAAAACCAGTGAGCAGCAAGTTGAAAGGGTGCTTGGCTTAAGAAATACCAAAATAATTGCACCTAAGAAGTTTAAGTTTGATTCCACCGCCAACCTCTTAAAATGGGTAGAAAAGAAGTACGGTCTTTTTGAATTTCAAGATTATGATGAAGATGTACTGTTCTATGGAAAAATAAACGACATCAACAAAGGCAAGCTGACTATTGACATGATTAAGAGCGATGGATCAATTGACGAAAAATTTGATGCGAAATTTTCCTTAAAGAAAATCAGAGCTATTTCCTTTGATACTGATTATTTTAATGCAATTGTTTTAATGACGGAAGATGGCTTGAAAATGTAGGTTAATAAACTCATCCGATGGCTTTGAGCTCATCGGATGAATGAAGGCACCTTTTCTTAATGCATTCGATCACCCCGCAATTCCAGATTCTCCATCAAACCTGCTTCATAATCCAAATACTCCTGCCATCGAGCCATTACTGTTTCTTCATCTTTCCCATAGAGCTTCGCCAAGTCTATAAATAAGCGATAGTGCCCCGCTTCGGAAACCATAAACTTGTGGTAAAACTCCTTCAGGTTATCATCTGCAATATGCAGTGACAATAGCCGGAAACGTTCACAGCTCCTTGCCTCAATTAATGCACTAACTAACAAACGATCCACCAAACGATCATCCTGGCTCCCGCCTTGTTTTCTAAATGCCATCAACTGATTCACATATTCGTCTTTACGCTGCTGTCCTAATTCAAGGCCACGTTTTTCTAACTCTTTCAATACCATTCTGAAATGCCCCCATTCTTCGGTAACTATGGGCGCCAAGGCTTTTACCATTTCTATACGTTCTGGGTATTTTTGAATCAGAGAGATGCAAGTTGTCGTTGCTTTTTGTTCGCAGTAGGCATGGTCAGTAAGAATTTCACCAAGATCCATTTCTGCTAAGTTTACCCATCGTGGGTCAGTTGGAAGTTTGAGTCCTAACATATTTAACGGTTCACTTTATAACGGTTCACTTTAACTTCTCACAATCGCCTGATGGAGAAGTTAGCTGTTGAACAGTTGTTTTTTTATTTTTTTTTCGATAGCAATAAATTGGAGTTCTACCAATTTACCCTTCCTCCAAACATCTAAACAAATCTCTAAAAAAGTCGATTTGATACACTTCATAATCTTCGTAGCCAGTGGCCCAGATCATACGAACTTTATCAATTTCTGCCCCTTTTAATCTTTTGAGTTGTCCTTTATTCAAAGGATAAGAAGTGGAGTAAGTTGTTGTTTTTGTAACGGGATCTATAATACCTGTAGCTGTCTTGTTATTAACGAGGATCAATTTGCCTCCGTCAATAAGTCTTAGAATAAACTGACTTCCTTTTTCTAGTACACCAAATTCTCTCGCAGCCTGGTCGGTGGCAATCGTATATTCAATATTAACAGAGCGTACTGTTCCATCTACCGATATCAATGTACCCCTGCAAACTAGATAGTCTCTGCCTTTAAAATAAGAACGAAAACGATCTGGTGTATGTGCGAAGAAAAAAGTCTTTTGGGTTTGCTTTCGCTTTTTACCACTAAATTCATCTACATCATCGTAAGCCAATTGACAAGGGCGAGCAGGCGGAAATCGCAATACATTCATATTAGGGTTATAGGTTCGAATAGGTGGACGTTGTTCCAAAATTGAAGCTGCGACGTAAGTTGCTTGTTGTGGGTTTTCGGAATCCGTTGATACAACGGTAGGTTCCTGAAGCAGATTTTTTCCACCATCATCTGGGGTAGAAATGTCTTTGCCCATTTTTGCTAACATTCTATTTCTTTTTCCAGAAGACATCCCAATCATTTTCTCATAAGTCTTTGATCTTCGTTGCGCCTCTTTATAACTGGTATTTGCTAATTTTTCTTCTTCTTTCGCTTTTTTCAAACGCACCTCTATTTTTGCAATATCATCGTGAGTCATATCAATACTGTGATAAGCATCTTCCAATTCTTCTTCTAAAAAAATGCGTTTAAAAACCGCTTCTTCTTCAGTCAATCTGGCGGTTTCTTCTATGGCCGCAGCTCGCTCTGCGCGTGATATCGCTTTTCGTGTTTCTTGTAGTTCATATTCCTGATCTACTTTGGAAGGTTCTTTGTTTTTTTTCTTACGCTTCTTTTTCTTTTTCTTCACTATAGGTATCTCCATCACAGGATCAGCAATTGGAGTGTACTTTGTTATAACAGTAGAATCTACAGCTTCTTCTTTATAGAAGTGCCATGATCCATCGGGGTAAACAACGATCTTTTCACCATCCTCATTCAAGGTCACCGTTTGGGAATGGGCGTTTTTCGGCAGAAAAAGGAAAATTAGGCCTACGGTAAAAAAGAAAATTTGTCTAACTTGCATAAATTGAAAGTTTAATCGGCTTAAATAGAATTTATTCTTGACTGTTTCAATGAGGAGTTTCTTCCTTAAAAAGGTATCCAACTTCTCTCTTTTCTTTTAAGAACAGGTTCTATTTACAGTTTATTGGAAATTGACCACAAAAATACATCTTCTTTGTCAAATGACGTGATTCCTCAAAAGGATTCTTCAAAAAGGATTGTAGGTTAACGAAGTAACTATTGATAATCAACCAAAGGAACTGTAAAAACAGGGAACCCGCCTGACAGAAACGGGCAGGTTTATCAAAGATTCAAAACATCCGTTTTATGTACAAAACAAATTACATATCATTCTTTTTGATGCTGGGGTTTTTCGCTTGTGAAAATAATCCCATTGTAGAACACAGCAGCTCTCCTAAGACTATGACTTTCGACCAAATTCCCGTAGAATATCCCTCTATTTACAAAGACAGCCTTATAAAAGATGATTATCATGGTGTTAGTGTGGCGGACCCTTATCGGTGGCTCGAAGACGATAACGCTAAAGATACCAAGGATTGGGTTAAAGCGCAAAATGCAACTACTCAAAAGTACCTTGATGTCATCCCTTTCCGTGAGCAAATCAAAGAGCGATTGGAGGAAATATGGAACTACGAACGCTCCTCTGCACCTATGAAACGCGGAGATTACTATTACTATTTTAAAAATGATGGATTACAGGATCAAGCTGTGCTTTATAGGCAGACAGATTTTGCAAGTGATGAGGAAATAGTATTAGATCCCAATAAATTATCTACTGATGGAACGGCTGCTTTAGGAAACTATTCCTTCTCTAAAGATGGTACTAAACTGGCATACCTTGTGTCTGAAAGCGGCTCAGACTGGTACACTGCACACCTACTCGACTTAACGACCGGTGAAAAAGGGATAGATAAAATAGAGTGGATAAAATTCTCTGGTATCAGCTGGTACAAAGATGGGTTCTACTATAGTCGTTACCCGGAACCATCGGGACAATCCGCCTTATCAGGACAAAATCAATTTCACCAAGTCTACTACCATAAACTTGGAACGGCTCAATCTCAAGATCAACTTATATTTGCAGATCGCTCTAACCCCAATAGAGGCTTTTTTGCAAATACTACACATGACGAACGCTTCCTCAGTATTGGAATTTGGGAATCTTCCAGTGGGAATGCTCTTTATGTTAAAGACCTTCAGAAGAAAGACGGAGAGTTCATTCCTGTAACGGAAGATACCAATTACGACTTTAGCGTAATCAATAATATCGACAATAAGCTTTTGGTTTTAACCAATTATAAAGCATCCAATTACCGATTACTCATCATCAATAGTGACAAGCCAGCGGAAGGCTATTGGGAGGAATTGATCCCGGAAACTAAAGATGTTTTGCAATCTGTAAAAATCCTTGGCGGGAAGCTAGTGGCCACCTATATTGACAATGCTTCTAGCAGAGTCGATGTGTTATCACTCAATGGCAAGAAAGAAAATACACTGGAGCTTCCTGAAATCGGAAGAGTCCAAAGCTTCACTGGCAAACGTGACGGCCAGCAAGCCTATTATACTTTCAACTCCTTTACTCGTCCAAGCACCGTTTATCTTTTGAACATGGACGACCTCAGTTCTATTCCTTTCAAAGCGCCTAAAATAAATTTTGATGCCGATCTTTACGAAACCAAACAAGTCTTTTACGAGAGTATGGATGGTACCAAAATCCCAATGTTCATTACCCATAAGAAAGGATTGGAAATGGATGGACAGCGACCAACTTTAATTTATGGCTATGGTGGTTTTAATATTAGTATCCTTCCGACCTTTAACCTGACTCGCTTAAACCTCAGTTCTATCTTTTTAGAAAGCGGAGGCATCTTCGCAGTAGCGAATATCAGGGGGGGTGGCGAATTCGGTAAGGACTGGCACCAAGCCGGCACCAAAGATAAAAAGCAAAATGTCTTTAATGATTTCATCGCTGCAGCAGAATACTTGATTGCTAACAATTATACGTCGTCCGAAAAACTGGCGTCATATGGTCGTTCCAATGGTGGACTCCTCATAGGTGCGACTATGACACAACGCCCAGATTTATTCAAAGTGGCTCTTCCTGCTGTTGGTGTTCTGGACATGTTGCGCTATCAAAATTTCACCATTGGGAAAGCCTGGGCGGGTGATTATGGGCTCAGCTCCGAGCCGAAAGATTTTGATTACCTTTACGCTTATTCCCCATTACATAATATTACAAAAACTAAATACCCAGCTACTATGGTCACTACAGGAGATCATGATGATCGGGTTGTTCCAGCTCATTCACACAAATTCATCTCTACACTTCAAGCTCATCAACAGGGAGAAGCGCCTACCCTGATTAGAGTTAGTACCAGCGCAGGACATGGAGCGGGTAAACCAACGAGTATGAAGATTGAAGAAGCGGCAGACATTTTAGGTTTTACCTTTTACAATTTAAAAACGGCTTATCCTTATAAAAAAATCGCAGATTAATTGAACTTCCTTTTCCAAATAGGTTTCCTCCCCGTCCGTATTTTCGACATCCTCGATATTCTTATCGTAGGGTATCTGATGTATCAAATCTACAAGTTGCTGCGTGGGAGTGTTGCCTTTAATATTTTCATTGGTTTCATTCTAATCTATGTAGTTAATTGGCTAGTAAGGCTTTTGGAAATGGACTTGCTGGCCTCCATTCTTGGGCAGCTTGTAAGTGTTGGGGTATTGATGCTTTTGATTATCTTTCAGCCGGAAGTTCGGCGGTTCCTACTGTTCATTGGTGACAATACCTTAAGGCAGCGATCTAACTTTGTAAGTCGTTTGTTAGATAGAAATCAGCAACCGGATACCAATCGGCAACAACATCTTCAGGCCATCAAGGGAGCTATGCTTACCATGAGCAAGAGTAAGACGGGCGCACTGATTGTCTTTGCTAACAATCTTAATGTTGAATTTTTCTCTGGATCAGGGGTTCCTATAAATTCCATAATCAGCCAACCGATGATAGAGACTATTTTTTCAAAGGACAGTCCACTCCACGATGGTGCGATGATTATTAGTCGGGATAATATTAAGGCGGCGAGCTGCATCTTGCCGGTGTCTTCTAGTAAAAACTTGCCAAAGAGTGCTGGATTACGGCATCGTGCGGCAGTTGGAGTGACAGAGAGTTCTAATGTTACGGCTTTTATTGTTTCGGAAGAAAATGGAGAGATTTCTTTTGCGCGGGAGGGGAAGTTAAAGCGGTTGCGGAATGAGGCGGAGTTGACCAAGACCTTGGAGGCGTTTTATCTTTGAGTTATTTGCAGACCGTGCCTTTCGTTTTGTTCCTCACGCAGAGAGCGCAAAGGCTTGTACTGAGTCTGTCGAATGTAGCGCAGAGCTAACGTATGTTTCGCTCGATCATTTTAACGAATTATAATTTTATACTTATACAAAAGACCACGTAGCAAATCGCGAGTTTTATAGCATCTCACTCTGCGGCCTCTGCGCTCTCTGCGTGATGAATTACTCTAAGTTGGTAATACTTACTCTTTTTCTCCTACGATAATGCATTAATGAAAGTACAATTACATCAGGAATATGCCCTCAGTGCTTCGGACTCAGCAGCCGTCAATGTATTGTTACAGCACTGCTTCCCAGGCTTTCCTCCTGATCGTAATTACTACAAAAGTCTCCCCTCTTTTCGATTTCTAATATGGGAAAAGAAAACCCTCATTGGACATCTTTCTATTGTCTTTAGAATTGTAAAAATTGGCTCTACTATAACTCGGATATTTGGAATTTCAGATGTCTGTGTTCACCCTGATCATCGATCAAAGCAAATAGCGAGTATATTGTTGGATGAAGTGGAAAAATGTAGTCAAAAACATCGAATTGACTTTTTGATTTTAATTGCTGAAGAGCGTGCTTTGTATAAGAAACGAGGATATAAATCGGTTTCCAATACGGTGCGTTGGTTGTTGATAAATGACCACCAATCTTTGGGGGTGATGCATGGGAACCTTGATCGTAGTCTGATGGTGAAACAGACGGGTGCACTTAAATGGAATAAGGGCTTATTGGATTTGATGGGGGGTGTTTTTTAGTATCAAAGGATTTTGTTGCCTTTCTTCACGTTATAAGAAGGTTTTTGTTTTCGGTTTTCACGATAGCCGGAATTGAAGTTGCAGTTGAAAAACTATAATGAACTCCCCAGTACACAAGCCCCACTCCCATCTTCGTTACTCCAATCTAAGACCCCTTCTTCAAAATGATATCCGCCCCCGCATTATACAACTTCGTCACCCCTTCCGCCTCATAGCTTTCCACTACGATCTTCCCTGTACCGTACTCTGCTTTTTTCTGAAAAGCCACAAATCCCTGTCTGCAATCTTTCAACTTGATGGAACTCACTGCTAAAGTCGACAAATCTTTTACGGCCACTGCAATCGGAGCATTAGTAATAGTTGCAGAGAGAATAGACGCATCGGAATCTTCACCGATGCTAATGGCCTTATCTCCGTTGTTATCAAAAAAGCAATCCTGCACCAAAATAACAGAGCCTGAAACATCCAGACCATCATTACCGGTATGAGCGAAGCGACTGTCCTTGATTTTTCCTTTACAGAAATCGGCATCCAGCCCATCTGCAAAAGTCTGTGAAACTATAGAAGTATGCATCTCAAATTCGCTGCGAATTAAGTTTAGTGCATCCTCCGATTTGTTGTTTCGGAAGAGGCAATGATGGAAAGTAACTGGAGATTCATAAAAGGTAACTGCACCTGTCAATCTGCGTTCTTTGACCTCTAAAGTATTCAAACCATCGAAATGAGCGTAACGCAATACAGACTCTTCTTCAGCTTCCATAAGGTGCACACCTCTCCCTTTTCCATCTGTGGAATGAATGAGAACGGGCTCTTGTTCTGTACCTCGAACAGTGATTGGGGAGGCAGACCAAATGAAGGCACCTTGTTGTAAATCGATCTGACAACCGCCTTCAAAATGTAACCGATAACCTTTTGGAATGATAAGTGGCTCTTTTAATTGGTGTTTTCCTTTTTTGAAAAACAATACTTCTCCATCTATTTGATACAAATCATTATCTGCTATTTTACTGGGAACGAATAGGCTCTCTTGTACTACAGGATCATAAGGAGATGGCCAGTTAGAGATTCGACTGTGCATTATGGTGTCTAGCCCGAATGGTTTGTAAAATAAATGCGTAGCCTGCATTGAAATAGTCAACTCCTCTTGTTGCAAAGGCTCTTGTTCTTCAAAAGTTTTATGTAATATTTTCCTCGTAAGAGAGTCCATTTTTACTCCGCTTTCCTCCTGTCTTCTCAGAGACTCCAATACAGAACGAGGGGAATAACCTTCCAACAAAACGGGTTCTTCCAAAGTTTGCACCATCTTACTTTCACTGACACCATAGCCCAGTATTTCTATAGGCAATCCGTGGATATTTGCTACTTTAACTTTTAGTTTTCCATCTCTCTTTTCTTGGGTATACGCCTTCAAGCTGATGTCATTAAAAGGCAAAAGCATCAGGTGAACGGAGAGTGCATCTTTCAGCCAGGAAGTGGCATCAAATTTATAATTCAAAAATTCATTTTGAATTAATTGTTCCCGTGCATAAAGGCCTGCCTCGTTTTGAGCGAAGACGTATTTCAAATTCTCCTTTTTAGAAAAATCATATAAATAAGCTACGTATTTTCTGACAAAGGCCTTATCGAGAAATAAGCGGAAGTAAAATTTTTCTGCTTTTAACTTATTGACATTGAGTGCCCCCTGGCCCAAAAAGCTATCGCGGTAGCCTACTCCAGCTTTCTCAAAACCATCATAACCAATCGGTTCTAATTTTGCGCTAAGCGGATTATAGTAAAAGCGCATGTTATGCCAAACTGTTCCATGATAAGCTCCCATGACATCACAAATGGCAAAGTAGCGGGCCATACGATCAATGTCAAAAACAGTTGAGACATCCGCTGAGCCGTTGAGGTACTGCTGTAATAATTGTTGTGCTTGTTCCAATTGATTTGTAAGAATTGGAGATGACAAAGTTGTATTTTCTCCAAAAGGAAGTACCTCTGCTGTTTCCATATTCTTTTCGGGGTGTGCCAAACCGTGCACTACCCTATCCGTATAATGTAACTGCCTTTTAACCGAACTCCAAAATCCGGACTCTGACATTTTTACCAGCACTCCCTCTCTCCTTTTTCGTGATTCGACAAGCACTTTATCAAAATGTTCTTCCAAGGCATAAACACCCAATGGCTTTCCATTCAATTCTAACAATACAAAATCATAGGTCGTAGTAAGCACGTCTTCGTGCTCAAAAAGCCGGTGAAGTAACCACTCATGCAGAAAACCACGAGCCTCTGGCGTATGAAGAGAAAAATGACGCAAATGATTCCAAGCATCTCCTCCTCTTAGCTTTACCCGAAACGACCATTTATCTCCTTTAATATGATTCAACCAATCGCCTTTCAAACGAAGCTTCACTTTTTTGCGCTCTCCTTCCTTGCTTGACAAATGTCCTTTGATCCAATCGTCTTCTGCCGATTCTAATATTCCATTCCTAAAGGCTTCCATACGTTTCTCTTGCAGTTGCTTCATTCCTTTGTCTGAAATAGTTAGCCGGATGGTATCCAAATCAAAGTCTTCAGTATCTGCGGACAAAAGACCCAACGGAATCAGGGTCAGATCATCAAAATAAGCAGTTCCTTTTCCATCAGAATAGACATAGATTTGAATGAAATCGAACTGGCTCTTATAAGGAATTGAAAAGATAATTTCCAGTTGTTCCCAACCTTTTTCTTTGTTTTCGCCCTTGGGTTCTTTTCTGTAAAAGCCAGATTTGGGAGGGCCTTCAGCCACCAATACACTTTTTGCCTCTCCATTTTTCAACCAGACAGAAGCTTTATAAGTCATTCCAGGAACCGGGTTTTTCAGTTTATAACCAAATCCATATTGGCGTTTTCCTGTTTCTTCTAATTTACAAGAATAGCTACCACTGAAAGCAAAATCAGCAGATTGAAGATTGCCACGAAAAAAAAGGTGCTCTCCCGTTTTGAAAAATTCACCTTCTGTTTGCTCCGCATCACAAACAATCGCCCCTTCCAAAGTTTTCGTTTCTGCTTGCACATTCGAGGAATGAGACGTAAAGAGATAAAGCAAGACCAATACACCAAACAAAAGTCCTCCGACTACTGCTGGCAACCACGAAGGGGAGTTACTGTCATTTTTGAGGATCATACGATGAGGTCAGGTTGGTCAATAATTGATAGTTGACTTTTCTCTGAGAGCGCTGTTATATTTTGCTGCACCTTGCTGATTTGCGCCAAGTCATTTGCTTTACAAATAAAAGACAAATCCATACCATCCGGACGAGTGTCCAAACGTTTTAGTTCTACGTAAGTCAATTGTTGTGAAAGTAAGGCAGCTACTTTTTCTACATCTTTAGTATCAGTTGTTATGTTTACAAAAAGACGATCTTCAGAACGGAAGCTGTGTCGATTAGTCAGTAATCGATTGACATATAACAAAAGGATAATGAAGATAAAAGCTACCACTGCTAACACTGGCTGATTGGCGCCTCCTGCGAGACCAAGGCCAATGACAATAAACAAATAAGTGAGTTCTTCGGGATCTTTAATCGCCGCTCTGTATCGAACGATAGACAGGGCACCCACTAGGCCAAGCGAAAGAGCAATAGAAGATTTTACGATCATAATAATCAATAAAGTCCCTAGTGCCAATGGTAAAAAATTATTAGCAAATCTACTCCGGTTGGACAGCGTCATTCCAAAACGGATGTAGTACAAACGGAGGCAATAAACAAGAATGGCAACAATTAGCAGGTTAAGAATAAATTCGTCGATAGGAATGGTCTCGTTGAATTCTTGGATGTATTTTTCGTTGAATTTTTCTAGTAGATTCATAAATGGTTTGGTTCGGTTCTCCGTTGTGTAAAAGGGTAGTTGATGCTAGATGAGGGCGGATCAGGTTAGATAAAGGTTCACTTTTTCGCGCCAATTCGCGTTATAGGGAATCCTTATCTACCCTGATCTACTCTCTCCTATTTCACAGTATAAAACTCAAAGGCAGCCCTCTCCGGCATAAGTGATGCTGTTTTTTCATTCTCTGCGATAAGATAGTATTCTGCTCCTTTTTCTAATTTCAACATTACGGTATAAGTGTTGTCATCTGCTGTTGTATCTCCGGCTTCTCCGTTATCCGACATCCGTATTCTTTTAAAAGGCGATTTTGCTTTTTGTCTGTACATCAACCAAAGGTCATCAGTGTTATCAGCTCGTGCGCTCACTTTGGTCTCCTCTCCTTCAGCACGATGTTGTACAGAAGACAAGGAAGGAGGTGTTTTGGATAATAAAGGGTGCGCTTCTAAATATTGGATACGTGGCGTCATCAATTCCATAATGCCTATGATTTTTTCTTTTCCTGCTTGCTGCGAAGAATCGACATTGCCTTTAAAAGCTTCATAGGTATAGAGCTTATTGGTATCCTTTTGCACATGATAGTCTATCACTTGTTGGAGTTGTCTTCCTCTATTTTGGAAACTACTTCCTTTGAAATTTTCCTTAATAATGGTTCTGATATGCGCAAGATATACTTTACGGTGAAGTGAGTTACTTAATATCTTACTGATCAGTGGTCGGTTGGGACTCTTGTAATGAATAAAAGGGCTGAGCTTAATCATCTTTTCATTAGTTAAAGCAGTGCCTGTACCATCGTGACGGAAACCACCAAATGAAAGATTCATATCCCAAACTAAAGGATGGAAAACATCGAATGAATCTCGGAAGAGGTAATAATTGTGACAAAGCCGACCACTATAAGAGTCGAGATTGACCAGTACATTATTGAAAGCGTGCATCCAAAGAACCTGGTCAATATTTAAAATCTTATCCACCTCTTTGTTTTTTTTATTTAGCGTTTCTGTGAGTTCAACCAGTTCTTTCCATCCTTTGTCTGATTTTAACTCATAGTTACCTTTGTAGCAATCAGTGTCCTCCCCTTGGAACATCAGAGAAGCCTTGTCTCCTTTGTTACATCCTTTTTTGAGTTTTGCTTTCCAACTTGGATCACATTTCAACAGTGTTCCTTCTTCATAACCGTAGTTTTTTATCAAAAAGTTTTCATCTATGGATTCTGTGCTATTATACAAGCCAATCAGTACATCGTTTACATATAACTTAACATAACAAGCTTTTGGAGCCGGCATGTACTTTCTGGCAATTTCATAAGACATGACTTCTCTTAAAAAACTAGGATCACGAAAGACGTTACTCAGTTTCAATGAGGTGTAGCCGCCAGGAATAGATTGTTTTTTCTTTTTATAATTGACTTTTATGTTGAACGGCAATTTGGAAGAATCTTGGTTTCGTACATTGAAGTAAGAGCTGTTGCCTTTGTAGCGGACGCCGACACTGTCGTATAAAACGCCGTCTATGGTTACTTTCCCAAGGAGGCGTTCGTCATTTCCGGCTTGTTTGAGGGAGTCTAAAATATCGTCCCATTTGTTTTGTGTAAAACGGACTTTCACTTCTTTTACCCGCATGACATCGTACATGTCTTGCGCGGAAATGACGTTGGTGATAAAAAGGAAAAATAATAAGAGTGGTATAAGCTTCTTCATCCTGATTCAGGTTGTTGATTTTTACGACAATTCGAGTCGTAATTTTTTATTAGTTAGTACGTAACAATAACGTATCGTTTTGTTTTAGTGTGTGTGAAGAGGATGTTAAGGTTTTTGTGGTTTACTAAACATTCGTCTATAAAAGAGAAAAATTTAGTGCCCTTTTTCAAGTTCTTTGACCGAGCCTTTTGTCTATGGTAAACGAATATTTGATTCCACCTTCATTGGAGTAGAATAGTCTGTATGAATGATTTATGTTTATGATGAGGACTTATCTTTGGGAATAAGACTCTTAGTATGTTAATTTTGCATTGGCAAATAGTTCAGATCACCAACTGAATGATTTGATCTACCTTAGGTCAATCAGAAGGTAGCTGCAGGCTGGCGCTACATTATACGGGGCGCCCTCTAATTATTGTCCATTGCCAACCTGTCTGGCTTCGCTGAGCAGACAGGCCCGCCACTATATCACACATGATGTGATTCACTAAATTTTAGACATTTAGTAAATCCAACCACACTTTTGGGCCTTTATTTATTCAACTCTCCTAAATTCGCCACTGTTGGTTCATACATGTAATTCGTTGGAGCAAAAGTGACCATTTTTGCATTTTCAACAACAACGTAGTATTCCATACTGTCTGCTTTGCCCATTGGGTCGACAGTAGTCGCGAATAATTTATCATCTGCTTTTCCATCTTTGCTTTCGCCGTCATCGTTCATATACATTTTTTGGTAATCGTCTGTATTATTGAAACGATACCAGAGGATGACGCGCTTGGCACTTTTGCCTGTTTTCACCTTCACATGGAAATTGGTAATTCTGTTTTTTTCAAATTTCTCTCTGCCCGTTACGGTGACTGATTCTACTTTTGGTGGGTAGATCGCTAAGTCTGGGTGCTTCTTCAAGAATCTGGCTCTCTTCGACATAAGCTCGATGATGCCTGGAATTTTACTTCGTTTTCCTGTTGTGTTTGTCAAACTTCCTAGGAATTCGCTGTGGTTGTAAAACTTGTTTGGGTCATCGAACATATCATTGGAGATCATACGCTGTAAGTCCTTTGCCAGTTTTTCGTATTCTCCATCTACGAAGTGATCGTAGATGATCGTTCGAATATGGGATAGATATATTTTCTTGTAATATTTGTTTTTCAATAATTGAGAAATCAAAGGCTTCTCCACCCGATCTTGGTGTAACAATGGATCAAGAGTTTGTAAGTCTTCCAATTTTAGATCAGAACCGAAGCCTGTGTTCTTGAAGCTACCGAATGCGAGGTTCAGGTCCCACATCACCGGATGGAAACGACCATCGTCACTTTTATAGAGGTAGTAATTTTGGCTGTATTGACCAGAGTAACTGCTTAGGTTTACCAATACATTGTTTAGTGCAAGCATCCAGAGCGTCTCGTCTATGTTGAGCACTTTTTCTAATGACTTGGTATCGTCTTTTAAGACTTTGGTTAGGTTGATAAGATCATCCCAGCCGTCTTTTGATTTCATTTCATAGTTTGCCGTATAACATTGTGCTCCCTCTTCGTATTCCAAGGAAGCGTATATTTTATTTTTACAACCTTCTATTGGGTTTCCATCGCTCATCATATCCGGTGAACATTTGAAAAATGCGTTATCACTAGAGCCGTAATTATTTTCTAAGAAATTGTCATTAACAGATTCTACATTGATGAATAATCCGATGTAATTGTCATTGATAAACAACTTTACGTAGTTTGCTTTCGGAGCTGGCATGTATTGTCCCGCAATGTGATAAGCCATAACCTCGCGAATCATACTCGGGTCGCGAAGTGCATTCGACAACTTAAGGGTTTTATAGCCTTCGTGATTTTGGTTTTTGTTGATGAAGTTCATTTTGATATGGAATGCATTTCGTTTTCCTCCAGTGGTGAAGGATTTGCTTCCTCTGTATCGGATGCCTACATCTTTGTATTTTTTTCCATCAATTGCGGCATTTCCCAAAAGTGATCCATTGCCGTAAAGTCGCAAAGAATCAAGTTTATCTTCCCAATTTTTTTGCGTGAAAGACAGGCGCAATTCTCGAATGCTATTGATGTCGTAGAAATCTTTTGTTTCTGCTTTAGCCGTTTGTGCCGCTTCCTTTACATTTAGGGTAGTGGACTGTGCGGTCAAAACTACAGAAAAAAGGAAAGATAAGCTCAGGATTGTAAGGATCGTTTTTTTCATTTTTATGTGCTAACTATTTGAAAATGAAGTCTTTGTGGTGATATATTTTTTATTAGTAATCGTACATATATATACCAAGTGCAATAATACTAAAAATCGGTGATTTTACAGGGGAAATTTGGGTTGTGGTGAATGTTTTTGATTAGAAACTTAATTTTAAAATCAAGCATTTCAAGGAGGCCTTC
>CAZDTI010000120.1:0-20544 GCA_964508085.1 uncultured Saprospiraceae bacterium
ACTGTTTTAAAATAATTACTAACATACATGAAGTCATCATCCATATCTACCCGCTTCAATTGTATCAGCGTGAAATAAAACAAAGTACAGCCCAATAAGAAAAAAGCAATCATGACAAAACGAAAGGTCTCTGGCAAAAATGGACCAATTGCAATGTCTTTGAAAAAAGAGCCAATCGTAAAAGCGCCAAAGAAAACCATCCAGAAAATAGGAATGAATAGCTTAAGGAAAAGAGTAAGACTGGTAGATATATTTTTCATAGTAATCGAAAACTAAGGATACAAATTAGGAGCTGTTTATAGAAGGTTGCCAACCTCCGCGTTAATAAGACAATAGTGGGAAGTTTACGTTAATAGTTAAAGTTAACAGTTGTATTACTTCATCTCCGCCTCTCGCTTCGCAGTAACCCGTTTTGAAATCACGATACTAACCTCATAAAGAAAATACAAAGGTACACCAATCAGCATCTGTGTAATGATGTCCGGAGGGGTAATGGCTGCTGCCATAATCAGAATGAGAATAAAAGCATGCCGACGATAGGATCGCATAAAATCCGGTGTGACCAAGCCAATTTTTGATAAAAAGTAAACGACTATTGGCAATTGAAAAACCAAACCTGTAGGAATGGTAAACATCGTCAGATAATTAACATAAGAAGCCAGAGAGGACGTCGATTGTACATTCTCTATTTCATAACCTGCCAGAAAGTTAATGGCAAAAGGCGCTATGATATAATAACCAAAAAGAACACCGGTCATAAATAAGCCCGAAGAAATAAATACAAAACCACGTGCCGATTTTTTCTCCTCTGGCAACAAGCCTGGTTTGATGAAACGCCATATTTCCCAAAAAATGTAGGGCATCGAAATAGCGACTCCAAGTACTAGAGAAACCTTTAAATGGGTAATAAATTGCTCACCAAACTCTACGGTTATAAAATCAAAATTTGGTGGCTTCATACACATACGATCACCTAAGCCTATCGCATTAGAAAAGGCACAAACTGCTCGATAGAAAAAGAAATCTGGGTTTTTAGGCCCAAATAGGACTGTTTGAAAAACAAAAGTCTTGGAAACAAAAGTAATAATAGCAAAAAACACCACAGAGCCTACTGCTCGCATGATGTGCCATCTTAGTTCTTCCAGATGATCGAGGAAAGACATTTCCGTCTCTTCCTGTGCTTCACCCAACTTATCTACGTCTACTTGATCTAATGCCATGTACTACTTGATTTAAAACACAAAAGTACAAAGCTTTTTTGACTTTTGATTGTTACTTTTCCGCCACTATTTCATTATACTTCCAAACCCACCATAAAGAACAAAGTTTTCAAGTAAAAGTAGCTCATGCTCAACTTCGGTTGGCTGGGGGTGCTATATTGTAACAATACATTTTCGATGTACTTGACTGGCTTTGCTGTGGTATTTAGTTAAAAGGTGTTGACTCCTTTTAAACGCAAACTCTATTGCTTCATTCTATATAAAAAAACAATTATGTCCATACCTAAAGAACCTCGGCAGCTGCTTATCAATTTAATGTATATCGTACTTACCGCTTTGTTAGCTTTAAATGTATCTGCCGAAATTATGAATGCTTTCCTATTGATGGATAAAAGCCTGAATGAAAGCAGCAGTATTACCGCTAACTCCAATGATAAATTGATTAAAGAAATCAATAAGCAAGCAGAGACCTATACTCAGTTTTCGGATCTGAAAGACAAGGCTTTAGCTGCTAAAAACATTAGTAAAAAGTTTAGTGAATTTGTGGCTTTGATTAAATCGGACCTTATAGAGGAATCGGGAGGCTTTGATGAAAAAGGAGACCCCAAAGGCTTTAAAAATAAGGATGTGACTACTAGAATGTTGGTAAAAGATGGAAAAGGAACAGACTTGGAAGAACTCATCGAAAAGACCCGAAAGGACTTATTGGGTTTGGTTGAAGAAGAAGAGGAGCGGCGGATTCTTGAAAATAATATTCCATTACGGGTAAATGAACTTCCAGAGGATTCTGACAAAGAAAATTGGGCGCAATTCACTTTTCAGCAAATGCCGGTAGCCGCAGTGTTACCCGTTTTGAGTAAGTTGCAAAACGATGTAAAAGTTGCCGAGACTACAATCTTAAATCACTTTTTGGCGAAGACTGGAATTACTTATAAGCCAGATGCCTTCGAAGCAGTTGTTTCTGCAAACAAAAGCTATGTGATCAGAGGGGAGCAATTACAAGCGGAAGTTTTTCTAGGCTCGTATAGTTCTACTGTTGATAATATTTCCGTGGCCGTCAATGGGCGTAATTATCCTGTTCGAAATGGAAAGGCGATTATTAATGTTAGCCCTGATGGAATCGGTAAAAAAGAATTGAATGCTAAGATTACGATGGAAAATCCACTGACAGGGCAGGTAGAAAGCTATAACAAAACCTTCGTTTATGAGGTCGGTGAGCGATCAGTTACTGCTTCCGCTGAAAAGATGAATGTTTTTTATGTCGGAGTTGATAATCCACTCTCTATCTCAGCAGCTGGAGTGCCAAGTGCACAAGTGAGGGTCAGCGCAGATGGTGTAAATATTTCCAAGATAAATAACGTGCAATATAATGTGAAACCAGATCGCCCCGGTCGGACAACTATTTCTGTTTCCGGTGGCGGTCTGGAAGTTACGAATTTTGAATTTCGCATTAAGCCAATTCCAAACCCTGTAATGAAGTTAGGCAACAAAAACGGAGGACCAATTACGCCAGGCGAATTGAAAGTCTACGATAAATTAAGCGCAGTTTTGGAGAATTTCGATTTCGATGCAGTCTGCGGTATAAAAGGCTTTGAAGTAACACGTGTTCCAAAAAATGCAGATGCTGTTTACCACACGAACATATCTGGAAAGTTTGATTCCAATACCAAACGTATACTTAGCAAATCCAAGAGAGGAGACATGATCTACTTTGAAAAGATAAAAGTAAAATGCCCAGGAGATAGCGCTAATCGAAGTCTTAGTAGTCTTGTATTTAGGGTGCGTTAATTATGATAAGGTAGTGAGAAGCCTCGTCCGTCTTTTAAAATTTAACAATAAAATTACAATTATGAAATACACCATCGTTCTTGTTCTAATAGCAACGTTTTTTCAAATTTCCAAAACCCAACCCCTCGATGATATCGTAAAGCGAACAACAATGGCAGAGCGTCAAATATTAAAACATCCTCCACTACGGGAAGCAGATATCATGTGGGAAAAGCGAATATGGCGGGTCATAGATACTCGGGAAAAAATGAACCAACCATTCCGGTATCCGCAAGCGCCCTTTTTTAAAATATTACAAAAAGCAGCACTCAATGGCGACATTACTTTGTATAGCACTGAAAATGATAAATTTTCTATGCCGTTGACGGAGGGAGAGACGGAAGGAATATTTTTCCAACAAGATACTTTTGAAATATATGATCCTGTAACTGGAGATTTAGAAATTAGAACAGGAACAAACGAAATCAATTGGGAAGAGGTCAATCGCTTTCGGGTAAAAGAGGTTTGGTTTTTTGACAGCCGTACATCTACTATGCGGGTTCGCATCCTCGGGATTGCTCCTTTAATAGATGTTTTCACAGATAGTGGGGAGTTCAGGAATGAGAAGCCATTGTTCTGGGCCTATTTTCCAGAGTTGAGGAATTATCTGGCGCGAGAAGAAGTGTACACCGTAGGAAACGATGCCGCCTTGAATAGTTGGGACGACCTTTTCGAAATGCGTTTCTTCTCCAGTTATATTTACAAAGCTTCAAATGTTCAGGACAATCGCTTGAAAGATATTACGACTGGCGTAGACCTCTTGTTGGAGGCAGATAAAATAAAGCAAGAAATTTTTAATTATGAACATGACTTGTGGTCGTACTAATTTTTCAACTTCAAGTGCAACCTCAACCTCAACTTCAAAAGCCTTCTGACGTGAGCAAAAAAAACAAAATTCAACACCCATAAATCCTGGGTGAATTCGCGAACTGAGCGTTTTGAAGTTGCAGTTGCTTTTGAAGTTGCACTTGAGAAATCTTTTCTCCCCATTCTTAATTCCTCAATTAAAAACCAAAAACGTACATTTGCACCGCTGTTACTTAAAGTTTTTTTATCCGTCTTACTTTGGTGAAAAGGCTTAAAAAGTATTGGTGTAAATAGTACATATATGACAACTGACTTATTGCTCTATCTAGGCATGTTTATCGTTTCCCTAGGGGTTTTATTAAAAGCCTCAGATTGGTTTATCGATTCAGCAGAAGAAATTGGACGTTCTTGGGGAATATCTCCTTTCATCATTGGAGTAACCATCGTGGCTTGCGGAACTTCTTTGCCAGAGTTGGCCACCTCCGTAGCTTCAGTATTGGCAGGTAATTCAGAAATTGTAATCGGAAATGTCATTGGTTCCAACATCACTAATATTGCCCTTGTATTGGGCCTGGTAGCTTGGGTTAGTAAAGAAATACGATTGGACTACAACATCTGGCACATTGATATGCCCTACCTCTGGGGCTCCGCCTTCCTGCTATATTTTGTGGTCAGTGATTTGTCGATGAGTCTTTTCGAAGCCTTCATATTTCTTGGAGGAGTAACCATATTTTTAGCCTATTCCTTCGATATTGGAGATGACGACGATGATTCTGGTGAGGAAAAAATAAAAGCTTCTCCTAAAGCGTATCTTATGTTGCTGGTTGGTGGCGTACTCGTTTGGCTTGGAGCGGATTTTACCATTCAAGCCATCTCTGCACTTTCTGCTATGGCGGGCATTAAACCAGAAATCATTGCTTTGACTGCTGTGGCATTAGGAACCTCACTTCCAGAAGTGATTGTCAGTATAGGTGCTGCCCGAAAAGGAAAAACAAGCATCGCAGTCGGAAACGTTCTGGGCTCCAATATCTTCAATACCTACATCGTCATGGCCATCTCTCGTTTCTTCGGAGCACTGACGATTCCCGCCAGTATTCTCACCTTTAGTTTGCCGATGATGGTGGTGATGACCATCCTATTTGGTATGGTTTCCAACAACAAAAAGATAACCAGATGGGAGGGTATGTTGCTCTTGTTGTTTTATATTTTCTTTATTGGGGAGACCTTGAAACCGCTGTTTTAGCAGTGGATTTATACTAATACAACAGCAATTTAATATACAATTAATCTTTAAAGAAGAAGACTTTATTATCTTTGTAATACTACTTTTTATAATCGCATAACTCACCCACGTTCAAACCAAGTGAAACAAATCGGCTTTTTTGAATGCACTCATCTGTGATGTGGGTATTCTTGATTCTTTTGTTTTTGCATACATGTTTCTTAATGAGGCAAAATGTGACAGAAACTTAAGACGGAGGTCTTTATTAATGATTATTAACTTTATTATGGTCTTTAAATACTAATTCAAAACAAATAAAACTTGATTATGAAAAAATTACTTTTACTTACATGTCTTATTTTTTGCTTAAACCCACTGTCTTTTGGTCAATTGATAAATGAATTTCATTACGATAACATTGGAGGTGATTCAGGTGAATTTATTGAAGTATTTCTACCAAATGATGGATGTACCTATAGTGTAGTTCTTTATAATGGCAACACTGCTTCAAACATGGTTGAATATGATGCTATTAATAACTTATCTTGTTCAGCTGCTGCTGAGGAAACGGATATTTGCGGGCAGATGGGGGTTGATGGTTGTCTTGTTGAAATAAATTTGCCTACAAATGGCTTGCAAAATGGCCCTCGCGACGGAATCGCACTTGTCCGTGATTGCTCAGGTACTATTACTGTTATTGAGTTTTTAAGTTATGAGGGATTTGCTACAGCTGCTGATGGACCAGCAATAGGAATTACTTCTACAGATGTAGGTGTCGAAGAAAGTAATAGTACGACGACGGTCGGTAGTTCTCTTGCTCTTACATCTTCTGGTTGGGCTGGGCCAAGTGCTGCGACAGCTGGTTCATGTAATGCGGGCCAAGGTGCATTACCTGTTGAGTTTGTGTCCTTTGATGCAAAAGTTCAAGAAGACAGAGAAGTAATTCTTACGTGGCAAACCGCCTCTGAAGAAAACAACTCCCACTTCGAAGTAGAGTACTCTACAAACGGTCGTGATTTCCAAACGCTAGACAAAGTAATCGGAAACGGAACAACCTCCGAAGTTCAAGAATATAACTTCACACACACAGTAGCTGCCACAGGCAAAAACTACTACCGCCTCCTCCAAGTAGATTTCGACGGTGCCTCTGAATACAGTGATGTAGCTGTAGTAGAAATCAAAGGAGAAGGACAAATCCAAATTCGTCCAACTTTGGCAAACGAAGACGTAACCCTTTCTTTCGACAAAGCTACTCGCGAAGAAGCGCTTGTACAGATTGTTGACATCGCTGGTCGTCAGGTAATGTCTACTTCTATAGCGGAAGGGACAGAGCAGATGGACTTGTCTGTTGCTACTCTTCAAAAAGGGTTGTACTTCGTGCAACTTGCGTTGAATGGAGAATTGACTACTTTGAAATTCGTGAAGCAATAGACCTTTATCAAGGTTTAATTTGATAAATGACAGCCGCTTTGGATTATTCCAGAGCGGCTGTCTTCGTTATTATTAGATACCCTGTTTATGTTAGTTTTGAAAGGCGCTAAACTTTTTCTTCTTCAAATGCCTAAAAAGGAGTAACTTGATAATAACAAAAAATTAAGATCATGAAAGTATTATTCTCCGCATGCTTATCCATCGCTTTTCTCTGCTTGTCGTTTTTAGAAAGCTCAACCGTTTTTGGTCCAGATGTAGATAAAGACTTAGTTGCCTACTATTCTTTCAATCAATGTGATGCGCGTGATGAGAGTGGGAACGACTCTGATGGTGTCCTTTTCGGGAGAACCTCTTGTTGGTGTGGGGTAGAGGGAGAAGGGCTTTTGTTGGATGGGAAATCGGACTATATCGAATTTCCTGGACGAGTAAATTCTGCATTCAATACGACTGATTTTACCATTAGCTTTTATGTGAAAATGGGGCAGTATTCTGTTTTTGAACAAAGTTTGTTTTCTAAAAGAGAAAGCTGTGATAGCCTTTTCCAGATGTTTGATATTCGACTTGACATGAATCAAAAAGAGATCATCACTGAAGTTTATGAACATGAGGAAAAATACTTCCCTGGCTTGTCCCCTGAAGTGCATGGAAATGGTTGGACACATTATGCCTTGGTTCGAGATGGTACCTGGGGGTACACTTATGTAAATGGTGTGTTACAACATAAAAGTAGACAATGTAGTGGAGTCGATATTTCAAATGAGGCGGTTCTTTCTTTTTCGAACAGTCCTTGTGTGAAAGGGAGCCAAGTAAGACGATTTAAAGGACTGTTAGATGAATTGCGTGTTTATGAAAGGGCTTTAACTGGAGAAGAGATTTGGAAGCTTTATTTGAGAAATCCAGTGGAGAATGCTAATGACGACTGCCTAACATAAATTGCTCCATCAGCCGACAGTCAATAGGCAACCCGAATACCAAACATAAGCCATGCTCACCACGGCAACCACGTTAGACAACAGTCCAAACAGTTTCATTTGCTGAATGGTGTATCTCTTCGTTTTATAAATCAAAAACAAATCTAGGATTAGCCATACTAAACCTAGTGCCAGCATGCCCCCAAAAATCAATTCCTGAAAGTAAACGACTAGAATAAATACTTCAAGGAAAACGACTCCGATAATAATCAATTTAGTTTTTTTCATACCCAATAAAGTCGCTGTTGTTTTTCGCCCTGCCGCTCGGTCCGGTTCAATGTCCATGACTTCTCCAATAAGATGCGATTGCATTGCGAATAAAAAGAGATAGAAAAAAGTAAGAAAAGGTAGCGTCTCCGTATTGTTGACTAAAATGCTAAAAGGGGCGACAAGAAGATAGCCAAGTTGACAAAGAAGCTCCAAAGGAGGCTTAGATCGAAGGCCATTTTCTGGCAAGTTGTAAATCCAATTTACAAAGAATAAGGCCCCAAAAAGAACCAGCATTTCCCATCCAACCAACCATATAAAATAAGGCATTGTAAGTGCTTGCACAACTAGAATGACCTTCCATAGTTCCTTTAATTGTTCGGCACTTCCTCTTGCGCCGAACCAAAAACTATCCTTACGAGGATTCAAGGCATCTGTTTTTTGGTCTACCGTGTCGTTCCAACCATATACTAAGAAATTAAGTGGAAAGGTAATGTAGAAGAAACCTAGCCAGAAGGGGAGGCTTTGCCATATGTCCATTTGGCTAGTAGGAAGAAGGTATAGCCATATGGTTGCGAACCAAAGGCCAGGTCGGGAAACCTTTAACCAGAATGATAGTTTGTTGGTAATCATTAAGGAAAGGTACTTACAATAAGAAAAGGGGGCAAATTTTTATGGAGAACAATGGAAATAGAAAAAGGAAATAGAAGGCGCTAAAAAAAGTGTGTTGTGGATTTAAAGGCAATAATTGACCTTCCTCACCCATGCTTTAGTTTAGATGATTTAAGTAAATGGGGGTACTATTTAGTTGGAATTATCAAAAGGGTAATATATCTATCACGATAATTAGACTACAAATTTAACCGCAAAGGTATTAGCGTGCAATGACAGAATATTGCTATTTCGGACATTGATAATTGACTGTTTATATCTTTTTAATTGTGTTAACTATTGATAATCAGTTGTTTGTGGTTTTGAGGAGTGTTTCTGCATGTAAATAGTATTGGGCTTTATGTTTCTATAATACCTTATTATAGTTTGATTTTCAGCTTGGGATAAGTAAAAAGGTTTATTCCCTTTGTTGAAACATGATTTACTAGGAGTTGAATTAGTCGGAAAGGAGAATAGCCTTAATTCACATTAATAAAGGATCAAAATAAAGTTCGAGGGGAGGGATTGATATAAAACAGCCCTCTTCCGAAAGAAAAGGGCTGTGTCCTACGAGAGTTTGGTTTAAATTCAGGCTGCTTTCTTGCCTTATGAACTGCAGATTGAATGTAGGCGCTATAAATGTTTTTTTGTGAGCGTCACAAGCTTCGAGGCTTATTCAACCGGGGTGGTTGAAGACACCACGAAGCTATGACAGTCATCCACTAGATAGGCAAAAGCCGTATTTCGTTAGTTAAGCATTCTTTTATCAGATCTTTAAGGAAGAGTAAAAGGGTGACTAATAAGTGATAAAATGCTTTGGGTTGTGTTTTTATATATCTGAGAACTAAGAGCCAACGGATATTTATGTAGTTGCGTTTATTTGTGTCTTTACGGCTATCTATACCTTGATTTAAGTGGTTCTATATTTATGTGTTATAATAATCAGGTCAATCAAAATAGTTACAGCACAAATTTAGCTTAGTAAAGAATTAGTTTGATTGACACAAATACACTATTTTGGACTTTGATAAATAAGTCTTTTGTCGAAAAAACAATCATGAATTACTTGATTTATAGGTATTTATGAATTATTATTGTTCGAAATACGGACAATTTAGATTGTAGGAAAATGGAAGAACTTAAGGAACTGGTAAATATTGTGAACAAGCAAAAGCTCAAAGGCCTTAATGTAATGATCAATTACACTAGGAAAGGGAAGTTGAATGCCTTGTATGAGGGAATACATTCTGGCGAATATTCCTCTGATTCGGAGGCAATGAGAGCCTTGTATCCAAATGAAAAAACAGCAAAGGATTCCTATCGAAAATTGAAGAATCGATTAATAGATCAACTTGTTAATACCGTCTTGTTTATTGGAGCTTCAGATCGTTTTACTGAGAATCAGCAAGCCGTTTACAATTGTTTGAAATATAGCGCTGCTGCAAGAATAGTTCGATTTAGAAGTGGTTTTAAGGTGTCGGAAATGTTAGCGAAGAAAACATTGAAGGCCGCAATGCGATTAGAACAATCTGCAGTTGCTCTAGAAATGTTGGGCTTATTGAGAGGGCTTATGGGCCGGAATGGAGACAAAAGAGGATTTGAAAAATACAATCATTTATTTCAAGAATATAACCAATTGGTCCAAGCGGAATACAAAGTAAAAGGCTATCTCGATCACGTGATCATGCTGATTAGTCGCTCCGCCGCCATGAAGAAAATAATTCCTTTGATTCGCGAATATGAAGCGGACCTTAGACAAATAAAACTGAAGAGAACCTCTTCTTCCTTCTTGGCTTATAGTTATCTTATTTATGTGGATAGATGTGAATTTGAAAATGACCATAAAGGTTTGCAGGAAAACTGTGAAGAGATTATTAATCTTTTGGAAGAGAGGGGCTCTGAAAATCGGACTTTCATTTTTGTTTTCTTATTTAAAAGTTTAGATACTTATCGTAGATTTCAACAATTTGAAAAGGGAAAGGAAGCACTGCAGAAATCCTTAGCATTTATTTCCGGAAAGCAATCCGCGAATTGGATTTTAGTGAAATCACACTACGTTAGGCTTTGTTTTTTTTGTAATAAAATAGAAGAGGGTTATGTCGAATTTCAAAGCGTACAGACGAGTAAATTGTTGAAGAGACTTTCTCCTACGGAACAGGAACCCTGGGAAGTATACAAAGCGTATTTTGTTTGGTTTAGAAGTATCGGACGATTGGAAGTCGAAGAAGATCCCAAGAGAGGCTCTTCCTTCCGGCTAGGGAAATTCATCAACATGGTGCCTATGCAAAATAAAGATAAGGCAGGATATAATGCTTCTGTCTTAGTTTTACAACTACTTTTTCTGATTCAAATGAGAAATTATGATGCACTAATAGATAAAATTGAAACATTGAAAGCTTATACCTATCGTTATCTTCATCAAAGACAAATGTATCGGACAAATTGCTTTGTAAAACTATTGTTAATGATCCCTGAATGCTATTTTAATAAAACCGCAATTCTTCGTAAGTCAGAACGATTGTATAATAAAATGTCCTCAAGAGCGGTTAGCGAAGGTTCCATTTCTACAAATATGGAGATTGTTCCCTATGAAACACTATGGGAGATGGTATTGGATTTATTAGACAATACTTTTACGAAATAGACTCTATTCCGCGACCGGTACTAGTAGAGAGAGAATCTTATCGTACAAATCCTCCGGTTGGAAAGGTTTGGACAAATAATCATTTATTCCTATATTTTTACACTTGTCCATCTCTGGTTTAGACGCATTTGCAGTCAGTGCAACAATAGGTACGCTGTCTGTTTCCCTGATTCGCTTAGAAGATTCAAGGCCTCCCATTACAGGCATCTGCAAGTCCATAAGTATTAGATCATAGCCATGCTCTCTAAATTTTTCAATAGCGACCAAGCCATTCTCTGCAATGTCAACAGTTATTTTATCAGACCAAGTGGTTAAGACCTTCTTGGTAGCAATTTGATTTAGGAAATGATCTTCTACCAACAAAATCTTAATTGGAATTTCGGGTAAGCCAACCTCATCTCTATGTTGCTTTTGAATTTCTTCTACGGGTAGCTCTATTCTGTATTGTGTTCCGGCCTTATCGTTATCTGTAATACTAATGTTACCTTTTAAGAGTTTAATCAGTTTTAAAGCAACGGCAAAACCAAGTTTACTGACTTTTGTTTTGTCATTGGTTTGTCCTAAATCATCGCTTTGCAACAAGGTCTCGGATTCAAGTAGTTCCTTAATCGCTTTTGATCCTAACCAGGAATCTTTATCAGTGACAGAGATATTTAACAATACTTTTCCATTTTGTTGTGGTCGATTGTTTATTTCAATGCTTAGCGGTGATTTTTCAGAATTGTTAAGTAGGATGAATTCAATTAAGTTATACAGGATTTGTGTGATTTTATTGGAGTCACTGGAGATTACTTCAGGTAAGCTGTCGCTCCAGTTAAGCAGAATAGCAGAGTGGTTTTTATCCGCTTTTATCTGCAGAACTTTTTTCATGCTTTTTAAGAGGTCTCTAATTTTGAATTCAGAAGCATCAATTTTTAATTCTTCGGAAGCCAACATGGAGAAATTCAACATGTTGTTTACCATCATAGAAAGATCGTCTACAGATATTTTTAGACCATCAATGTATTCTTTTTGTTGAAGATCTCCGTTCGTTTTTTCCAAAAGGAAAAGTAAATTAACAATGGAAGAAAGTGGCGTTCGAACGTGGAACCCAATATCAGCTAAGGCTTCTTCTCTAAAATGGAAAGTATTTTTAGATACGTTTTTTTCCAAGAGCAACTGTTCAGAAACTTTGCGTGCCGTTACATCTTGGATAGCACCAACTAGCAAGATCTTTTTATTAATTTCTTCAAAGGAAACTTTGGCCTGAAGATCAATATGTTTTACATTATGATCTCCAGTAACAATACGATGTTCAATATTATGTAACTCACTATCTTTAGCAGCAGCCTCAAAAAAGGCCTCTACCATAGCTCGATCCTCCGCATGCACGTGGTTGATATAGTCGGAAAGCGTGGGAGAGAAGCTATTGGGTTGACGATCAACAATCCGAAAAATCTCGTTTGTCCAGGTCATTTCATTAGAGACAATATCCATTTCCCAATTTCCAAAGTTGGCCATCTCTTGGGCCTCTAAAAAACGATTTTCACTGATCGCAAGGTTCTTCGCTGTTTCCTCTAGCTTTAGCTGAGTTTTGTATCGTTGTAAAGAATATCGGATGGCGCGGCCTAATAACTTTCCATCAAATTGGCCTTTAACTAAGAAGTCTTGTGCACCTGCTTTGATGGCTTGATTACCCACGATTTCATTATTCATTCCCGTCATAACAATAACCGGAACGCTAGAAACGCGATCTAAGAATTTAGAAAGTGTTTTAAATCCACTGCTATCAGGAAGAGATAAGTCTAGCAGTACAATTTCAATAGGTTTTTCAAGTGCGATTTGAATTCCTTCAAATAAAGTATCCGCCCGAAAAAGGTCATGTTTAATGGAGGCATCCATCAAGTGATGCTCTAGCAACTTGTAGTCGGCGGAATTATCTTCGATAAGTAGAATCTTAGTTTTGTTTAGAGTACTCATAGGTCTGGGTTGTGTGTTAAAGCGTTATATTCTTGTTTCTTGGCCTTCAGAGATACAACGATTAGGTCAACATATTTGGCAGCACAGCTGTTTGGAGCCAAAATCGTTCAATGTGTTGGATGATTTCAAAAAACCGATCAAAGTCCACGGGTTTGTTTATGAAACCGTTTACATGTAAGTCGTAGCTTTTTATGATGTCATATTCTGCATTAGAAGTTGTCAAGATAATAACAGGAATTCTTTTAAGCTCTGGGTCAGACTTTATTTCTGCAAGTATCTCCTTACCGCTTTTTTTAGGAAGGTTTAAATCTAGCAAAATAAGATCAGGGGTCTTAGCATTTTCATGCTGGTTTTCTTTTTTTAAAAAGTGAATAGCTTCCAGGCCATCCATAACAACCTTGAGGTCTATACTTGATTGGCACTCATTGAATGCCTCCTGTGTTAGCCGAACATCGCCCGGATTATCTTCAATCAATAATACGCTAACTGGTCTTGTTTTTACTTGCATTGTTTTAATATCTAGTGTATTTGTTAATGGGGGGTAATTTGATAGCTTGTATAGTTTTTCGTAGGAGCTTATTCAAGACTAAATCGATGCAGTTGATCTTAAACTACACATTGGATACCTGAAGCAATAAACTCTAACCTGTATAAAAGATACGATACTTTTCTCTAAAAAGTTGCCTTTCTACTACGAACTAAATGGCTAATAAGATACTGTTGACACATTGATAAGTTTTCATCTAACTTATTCTACTCGTAATACCAATTATTTTACTGTTTAGCGCTCTTTTTTGAAGATATATTGATTGTAAAGCTAATATATTAAAAATATAGAAAGTAAGGGAGTCTGAGGTCGTTATCCTACTTTTCTGACCTTGAACAGGGTAAGATTAGAAAAGAGACTAAAATTCTGGAAGAATGACTACATTTCGTTGAGAGTCGATTAAAAGACATCTCCTCCCTTAATTCCTTAAAATACAATCATTATTATTCTCTTTTTTCGTAGAAGGAGTAAAGTCACTCCTGATTTTTCATATCTAAAAACGGATATGCATTCTCATCTTATACCAGGAATTGATGATGGTTCAAAAACAATCGAAGATTCTGTCATGATGATTTTATCCTTGCAAAAATTAGGCTATGAAAAAAATATTGCCACCCCCACATCATGGGAGAGTACTATCCGAATACTCCTGAGATTATTCGAAATGGATTAGATCAATTGAAAGTTGACTTGAGAGAAGTAGAACCCCTCTGAGGTTGGAAATAAATGAATGCCCTGAGACATAGCTATTTCAATACTTCAACAATTCATCCCTTAATTCCAATCGGTTTTTCCTCCGACTGATTATCTTTGGCCTTTCTGTTCGTTTTTAAAACCTACTATGCAGACTTTCAAAGAACTACATCATCAATTTACTAATTTCCTACAGACGCACCCTTTTGACAGAAATCCCTCTGGTCTCTACGAACCAGTCGATTACATCATGAATATGAAAGGGAAGCAGATTCGTCCCGTACTATTATTAATGGCCCACAACCTTTATAGGGATAGTGTGGAGAAAGTTTTAGCACCTGCCTATGCTATTGAATTGTTCCATAGCTTTAGTTTACTTCATGATGATGTAATGGATCAAGCGGAAGTACGCCGTGGTCAACCAGCGGTTCATGTGAAGTACGATACGAACACTGCAATATTATCAGGAGATGTAATGCTTATTTATGTCTACAAATTCATCAGTGAGTCTGTACCAATCGAATATCTACCAGAAGTACTGCAGATATTTAACAAGGTGGCAATAGAAGTGTGTGAAGGTCAACAAATGGATATGGATTTTGAAAATAGAGACAATGTCTCTATTTCAGAATATATTCAAATGATTGGATTGAAAACCGCGGTCTTGTTAGCTGGCGCTCTTCAAATAGGTGCCCTCACCGCAGGAGCAAGCAAAGAAGACGCAGCAAATCTTTACAACTTCGGTAAAAACATAGGACTAGCTTTTCAAATTCAAGATGATCTCCTAGACACCTTTGGAGATCAGGCTACTTTTGGCAAAAAGATCGGAGGCGACATTGTGCAAAACAAAAAGACTTACCTATATCTGAAGGCTAGAGAATTGGCAAAAGGGGAGGACTTGAAAATGTTAAATACCTATTATGATGGTTCCGTTCAAGAAGAGTCGGTTAAAATCCCCGCCGTAACCAAGCTTTTTAAAACGCTAGCAGTAGATAAATATGCAAGTGTACTAAAGGAAGAATATCAAAAGAAAGCATTCGAGTTCTTAGAAGCAGTTAGCTGCTCAACTAAAAGGAAAGAGCCACTCACAACCTTAGCCAATCGATTAATGGGAAGGAAGGCTTAATATATCATAGCTTGGAAAAAGCAGTTCCGAAGGAATGCCATCTATTAAGACTATGGAGGAGTCGAACTTTTATTAGCCTGGGGTTGCAACCCCAGGCTAATAAAAAAAGGAGCAACCACCGAAGCGGTTACCCCTCACACTATGAAACACTATATTTTAAATATCTTTTATTTAGTTTATTCAGGAATAATATACTATTCGACGCTAAAATTATAGAATAATTTTAATTCAGCCAAATATTTCGATAAAGTTTATGTGTTTGTTGTCGCTAAGAAGAGAGAGGCTTAGGTAAAAAGATCTTGCAGTTCCACCATTCTTTTTCAATAATAGCTTTATTCTTGCGATAGAAACCTAGTGCAGACTCATTCCAATCCAAAACTTGCCATTTTACTAGGGCCGCCTCTTTTTTACGAGATTCAGCTATAAATGCATCAAAAAGCATTTGTCCAACCCCAAATCGACGGTATTCTTCCTTAACAACAAAGTCTTCCAAGTAAATCATCTTCCCTTTCCACGTAGAATAAGTCATATAATAGAGCATAATACCTATAACTTTTTCTTCTTGTTCTGCTACCAATACTTCAAAAATACCCTCAGCAAAGGCATTTTCATAGTCTTTTACTGTAGTGCTAACTGCATCCCCGGCATTTTCATAAACAGCTAATTCGATGACCAGTTTATGAACGGCTTCCATGTCGGCAATTCTTCCTTTTCGAATGGAAATTTTAGGTTTTATAGACATATTTTTGGCTTGTTTTGGCTTTAAAGCACCTTATTTAAAGGTAAAAGTAACAAAAGGCTGAAAAAAGGAAACTATTTTCTTTTTTCTCTTTTGATTTAATTGAATTAAGTGTATCTTTGCAAACGCTTTCAGGGCGGGTTAAGCAAATTGACCTTTTAAACAGTTGTAACTCGTTAGAAATCAGATATTTAAACTAAGAAAAGGCGTTATTTACGCTAATTCAGAAAATAAACCAAGGTAATAAAAAACGTCATAATATGCCGACTATCAATCAGCTCGTACGAAAAGGCAGGAAAAAAATCGTAATGGCGAGTAAATCTCGTGCGTTAGAATCTTGTCCTCAAAAAAGAGGGGTATGTACTCGTGTGTACACAACTACACCTAAGAAGCCTAACTCTGCTTTACGTAAAGTAGCAAAAGTAAGATTGACAAACGGATTGGAAGTTATCGCTTATATTCCTGGTGAAGGTCATAACTTGCAAGAACACTCTATCGTATTAATCAGAGGAGGAAGAGTAAAGGATTTACCTGGTGTACGTTATACAATAGTGCGTGGAGCATTGGATACTGCGGGTGTAACGGGTCGTTTGGCAAGTCGTTCTAAATATGGTACTAAGCGACCAAAGAAATAATTATTGAATATCATTTAGTAAGTAAGAAATAAGTCATTTCGATATGCGTAAAAGAAAACCACAAGTAAGAATAGTTAAGCCAGATCCAAGATACAACGATACATTGGTTACTCAATTTGTAAATAACCTAATGTTATCTGGTAAGAAGTCAACTGCATTCAGTGTGTTTTATGATGCAATGGACATAGTGAAAGAACGAACCAACGAAAACGAACATGAAATCTGGAAGAAAGCATTGAATAATGCAATACCTCAGGTAGAAGTTCGATCTAAAAGAATTGGTGGTGCTACTTTCCAAATTCCTACAGAGATTAGAGCTAAGCGTAAAATCTCTATCGGAATGAAGTGGTTGATCAGATTCGCTCGCGCAAGATCTGGTAAAGGAATCGCTGAGAAAATGGCAGCAGAAATTATCGCAGCATCTAAGAATGAAGGAGCTGCTGTAAAGCGTAAAGAAGAAACGCACAAAATGGCAGAATCTAACAGAGCTTTCGCACACTTCAAAGTGTAATTCTTTTAAGAACAATAAACAAAACGACAACAAAAACAACAACTTTAAGTATAATCCTAGTAATTAATAACATCGAACATTTATATAAGTCATGGCAACAGATTTAAAATTCACTAGAAATATCGGAATCGCAGCTCACATTGATGCTGGTAAAACTACTACCACTGAGCGTGTACTTTATTATACTGGTCTTAGTCACAAGATTGGTGAGGTGCACGATGGTGCAGCTACCATGGATTGGATGGAGCAGGAACAAGAGCGTGGTATTACCATTACTTCTGCGGCTACAAAGACAGAGTGGAAATGGTTGGATCAGACTTACCCTATTAATATTATCGATACTCCTGGTCACGTTGATTTTACCGTAGAGGTAGAGCGTTCATTGCGTGTATTGGATGGTACTGTGGCTTTATTCTGTGCCGTTTCTGGTGTGGAGCCTCAATCTGAAACGGTTTGGCGTCAGGCTGATCGTTACAAAGTACCTCGTATCGGATTCGTAAATAAAATGGACCGTACTGGTGCTGATTTCTTGAACGTTGTTAGAGATGTAAGAGAAAAATTAGGTGCTAATGCAATTCCATTGCAGATTCCAATCGGAGCAGAAGAAAGATTTAAAGGAGTGGTTGACTTATTGTCAAACAAAGCGATGGTTTGGGATGATGCTACACAAGGGATGACTTTTGAAGAAGTTCCAATTCCTGAGGATATTGCAGAGACTGTTGCTCAATATAGAGGAGAGTTAATAGAGGCGATTGCAGAATATGATGACAACTTATTAGAAAAATTCTTTGAAGATCCAGATTCTATTTCTATCGAAGAGATGCGCGCGGCTATCCGTTCTGCAGTTCTTGATATGAGCATCGTACCTATGATGTGTGGTTCTGCTTTCAAAAATAAAGGAGTACAGGCATTACTAGATGCTGTATGTGCTTTCCTTCCTTCTCCATTAGACCTCGAAGCAATCGAAGGTACTAATCCTAAAACAGAAGAACCGGTAACTCGTAAGCCATCAGTTGACGAGCCTTTCGCAGCCTTGGCTTTCAAAATCGCTACAGATCCTTTCGTAGGACGTCTTTGTTTCTTCCGTGTTTACTCGGGAGCATTGGACTCAGGCTCTTACATTCTAAATACCCGTTCTGGAAATAAAGAACGTATCTCTCGTATCTACCAAATGCACGCAAACAAGCAAAACCCAATTCAACGTGTTGAAGCTGGTGACATTGCAGCAGGTGTTGGTTTCAAAGATATTAGAACAGGTGATACGCTTTGTGCAGTTGATGCACCAATCATCCTGGAAAGTATGACTTTCCCTGCTCCTGTAATCGGAGTTGCAGTTGAACCTAAAACTCAATCAGATTTGGATAAGATGGGAATGGCTTTGGCTAAATTAGCTGAAGAAGATCCTACTTTCAAAGTACGATACGACGAAGACACTAACCAGACCATTATTTCTGGTATGGGGGAATTACACCTTGAAATCATCGTTGACCGTTTGAGAAGAGAATTCAAAGTAGAATGTAACCAAGGGCAACCAATGGTAACTTACAAGGAAGCTTTGACTACTATGGTAACTCACCGTGAGAAGCTGAAGAAGCAAACGGGTGGATCTGGTTTATTCGCAGACATTCAATTCGACCTTGGTCCTGCTGACGAAGAATTCTTAGAAAGCGAAGACTTCAAATCTGGTAAAGTAAGATTACAGTTCGTAAATAAAATTACGGGTGGTGCGATCTCTAAAGATTTGATAGGCCCTGTTGAAAAAGGTTTCAACTCAATGATGGACAACGGTGTATTAGCTGGATACAATATTGACAGCATGAAAGTACGCTTGTTCGACGGTAGTATGCACACGGTGGATTCTAAGCCAATCGCTTTTGAATTGGCAGCCAAGGAAGGTTTCAAAGCTGCTGCTAGCAAATGTAAGCCTGTATTGTTGGAGCCTATCATGAAGCTGGAAGTTATTACTCCAGAAGAATATGTAGGTAACGTAATTGGTGATTTGAACAGAAGAAGAGGAATGACTACTGGTCAGGAAGCAAGAACTGGTGGAGCAATTTCAATAGCTGCTGAAGTACCATTATCGGAAATGTTCGGATATGTAACAGCACTTAGAACAAATACTTCAGGTCGTGCAAACTCAACAATGGAATTCTTGAAATTTGCGCCAGCTCCTAAAGGAGTATCAGAAGCGGTAATTGAATCTGTAAAAGGAACCGCAACTAAATAAATCAAAATTTTAGCAGGAGTGCCTGTAAGCACTCTTTTTAATAATACTTAATTAATCAATTAAGAGGTAATGAATCAGAAAATCAGAATAAAGCTTAGATCTTACGATCACAATTTAGTAGATAAGTCTACCGAAAAGATTGTAAGAACTGTACGCAACAGCGGTGCTGTTGTAACTGGCCCGATTCCGCTGCCCACCCACAAGAAGATTTTCACGGTCTTGCGATCTCCGCACGTGAATAAAAAATCTCGGGAGCAGTTTCAGTTGCGTACACATAAAAGATTGATCGAAATCTACACGCCGACTCAAAAGACGGTGGACGCACTCTCCAAATTGGAATTGCCAAGTGGTGTAGACATTCAAGTCAAACTTACCTAGAGTAAGGATCACTCTTTTACTTTTATTGTAGAAATAAAGGACACTTAGACCCTACATCAATAGCACAACGCCTTTTCCGCTTTTATGGAAAATCCGACGTAGAGAATAAGCAGTTCATTATAAAATATTTGCGCTAACTGGAGCGGGCTAACACAGCTCAGCACTTCGGTTACGTGGACCTAAATTTATTATTATCGTGAATGGTATAATCGGTAAAAAAATAGGAATGACTAGCATATTTAACGAAACAGGCGACAACATCGCTTGTACCGTTATCGAAGCTGGCCCTTGTGTTATCACTCAAATTAAAACCACTGACAGCAAAGATGGTTACGAAGCAGTTCAACTTGCTTATGGCGATGCTAAGGTTAGCAGAACCTCTAAAGCAATGCAGGGACACTTCGAAGCAGCTGGTACAACACCTAAGCGCAAGTTAGTTGAGTTCCGTGACTTTGATTTCGATCAACTCGTTGTCCCAACTGCTGAAGAAGGTGCAGAGCCAACTCCAGTCGGAGAAAAAACAACAGGAAGCCTTATCAGCGTCGACGAAGTATTCGAAGAAGGAGACATCGTTGCTGTAGTTGGAACTTCCAAAGGAAAGGGTTTCCAAGGGGTTGTAAAAAGACACAATTTTAGAGGAGTAAACGATGCAACTCACGGTCAGCACAACAGACAAAGAGCTCCTGGTTCTATCGGTGCAGCTTCTTATCCTGCGAAAGTATTCAAAGGAATGAGAATGGGTGGACGAA
>CAZDTI010000121.1:0-20335 GCA_964508085.1 uncultured Saprospiraceae bacterium
GAGGTCAGTGGAAAGGTATCAGCATTTGCGAAAGGAACACTTAAGTAAAATAAAGTTAAGAATTAAGAATGCTAAAATTAAGGATTATTCCCTCAGACGCAAGAAAACACCTTAATTTACGTTCAAGGGCAAAATTCTTAATCCTCAATTTTTAATTCTTAATCCTTAACCCTTAATCAAAAAAAGAAGTACATTTTCCTAAACACCCTTAATCGAACATATAACAATACAATCTCTTATTACATTCATTAAAAAAACTATTATCATGTCAATCAAATCATTTTTAAAAATCACAATTTTCTCTTTCTTTTTTCTTCTCTTCTGTTCTAATATCGGTTACGATTCAACGTTTAATACACCGGGTAAAATTGAGTTCATAGGAGACGCAGGAAGTCCAAATGTATTTGTATTTAATCAATGGAAGTTTACCGAAGTGGAATTGCCAGATAACGATTTTACGAAAGTAAAACTGGGTCTCGAAATCAACATCTCCTCCATGAGTACGGAATATAAGGACCTTGAGAATAGTATTCGTAAGAAAAAGGATTATTTCTATGTGAAGAAGTTTCCAAAAGCAACTGTATCTATAGATGGTGCCTCCAAACTAGAGGATGGCCAGTATGAAACGAAAGCGATGTTGACCTTGAAGGGGAAAACGCGCCCAGTGACTTTGACTTTTTCTGTTTCGGAAGAAGCCCCTTATGTGGTGACTGGCTCTGGGATTGTACGTCGGAAGTTATTTGGTTTTAAAGGTAAAGGACCGAAGTGGGAGGTGCCTGTGAATTTTGAGGTGACTTTGCCGGAATTATAATAGGAATTGGGATTTATGTTTAACTTTGGATGAATGTATTTAAAAAATGGTACGTACAATGGGTACGTCCAGACGTTTAGTAAACTTCAAAAGTTTGCTAAACGTTCAAAAACTACCCCCTTAGTTATGAGTAAAAAATTAAAAGCAACACTAGCGGTTCTTCTTATACTACTAATCACCTTTGGTCTTATCGTTTTGATATTACCCAATCTAATTATTTTTATGACTGGTTTAGGGCCTCTTATTTTCTTTGTCTTCTTATACGTCTTTGGACTAGTGAGGCTTTATAAATACATTGCAAAAGAAGAGGAGGAAGATTTTGTATGATGGAAATCAAGGACTATGAATAAAGATCTGGAGGAAAAATTGTAGAGTTTCATATCTGTATGTTGTATTTACATTGTTAAGTGTTTATGGGATAGGGAAGTTTTATAAATTTATTGTGAAATAAAAGGATAAATGGAGTTGCCTTTTAATATCCCCGAAAAACGCTACATTTGGCCTTTGTAAATTCATAAACCGAGAAAAATGAGCATCCAATCAAATAATATCCTGATTAAGACGATCCGTTTGATTCAAGTTCTAATAGTATGTATAGGTTTTTTATTTTGCTCCTGTCAGGGAAGCGCAGTAGAAAAAGAGAAAGAAACAGTAATTGAAAATACTCCAATTTACACAGAGCATCCAACGTCCGTACCGCTCCAAGAAGGAGAGAAGCCTAAAATAAACTTTAGTAAGAATCCTTCTCTTCAAGAAGTTTCGGATTCCTTACGCATTTGTTTAAGTAAAAATGCGCTGGGGTTTTATTCGGATTTAATACCAATGTCTGAAGAGAAAACTTATACAGATGGAACGAGATCACTGGTGCGAAAATACGATTGGAATGTTTCCTTTCCAGTAACCGTATCTATGGGGAATGTATTGGTTTTTCCTAAGAAAGGAACGGATAAGATTTTAGTAACAATCGGTAAATTGAAAATTGGAAAACGTTTTTCCTTCGGTAATGAAAACGCCACGACTATCTCCAGCGAAAAGTGGGTGACGGAATCCTCTAACGATCAGGAGTTTTGGAGACAAACAGAAGCGATAAGCCAACGAAAAATGCAATCCGCCGTTTTTAATAACAAAACAGTTACTAATAAAATGCGTAACAAGGCTATTAATTTAGTAATCAACGAAATCAATAAAGCATTGGCAGGAACAGGGGAAGCTGAAAATAACTTTGAATTTATTGTTGAAAATATCTCTTACTAAAAAAACATGCTATTCATAAAATCTATAATTTCATTTTTAAAAGATGAGCAATATCGAGATTTGCTTTTTACGACCTCTCTTATCTTAGCATTGGGAACGGTAGTCTATCATTTTCTTGAAGGTTGGACCTGGGTTGATAGTTTGTATTTCTCTGTGATCACTTTAACAACCATTGGCTATGGCGATTTTTCCCCTCAAACAGATGCGGGTAAGTTGTTTACCATTTGTTACATCATAATCGGTTTAGGAATGATTTTAAGTTTCATTAATACGGTTTATGATCATTATGCAAAAGCTAAACAGGAAAAATGAGAATGGTAGTTGGAAGCAGGAATGTAACTAACGGCTACTGAAAAAAATGAGATAATGATTCTATTAAAATTCCCCGAATTCAACTTTTATAGCACCCCTTTGCTGGTTTTGGTTTTACAAGGACTGATTTTCTTCGTTCTTTTAATCCGTCGATACTTTCAACAGGGAAACCTATCTGACTTATTATTGGCCCTCATTTTATGGATCACTTGTTGGCACCAAACCACCTACACCATAGGTTTTATGGGCTGGTATGATACTTTTCGGAATACGAAAGTTAATTATTTCCTGATTAATTTGTCACTTGCCATGGGGCCTTTGATTTACTTCTACGTCAAGTCAGCCACCCATTCTAATTTCCGTTTTCGGAAAAAAGATTATTATCATTTTATTCCCATTGTAATTTTTGTACTGTTCAAAATACTGGTTTATGCTTATGATGCTATGCAACCCGGTTTTTCTGAAACACAAAATGGGATACTCATGAGCGGTGCTGTGTTTGATTATGTGAATCCATTGAACTTGGTCTTCTTTAATTTTCAAATGATCCTCTATTTAGCTTTTAGTATTCAATTGTACTATCAGTACCGACAAAAAATACAGCAAGTTTTTTCTAATATCTATGAATTGGAATTAAACTGGTTACGCAATTTTCTATATCTCTATTCCTTTCTCTTTATGTATGGCGTACTACAAATGTTAGTCGATCTTGCCATCACAGATCTCAGCTATACACAAGAGTGGTGGTACTTTTTCGTTTCCGCTATTGTTATTATTTATGTAGGGGTAAAAGGCTATTTTACCGAAACCAATAAGCTCAATGAAATAGATTTCAACAATACAAATACATATCAAGAAGGAGAGCAAGCCCACCAGATTACTATTGAAAAGAATAGCCCAGAAGAAAACAACAAAACAAACAAACCCAGTGAAGAAATTATTCAGCAAAAGGAACTGATACGAGTCTACATGCTCGCCGAAAAACCTTACCTCCAGCCAGACCTCAACCTAATACAATTGGCGAAGTCACTAAAGATGACCAGAGCTCAACTCTCTGAAGTCATTAATTTAGGATTCCAAAAGAACTTTAATGACTTCATCAATCAATACCGAGTTGATGCCGTCAAAGAGCAACTTGCCCAAGGCAAACAAGAACAATTGTCTCTACTCGGTATCGCCTATGAATGCGGTTTCAATTCCAAAGCGACCTTTAATAGAGTATTCAAAAAGATGACAGGACTTTCGCCAACTCAGTTTTTGAAAAGCGGTGGTTGAAATAAGTAGGAAGCCCCAACCTTTGATGGTTTCTTTTGCATTAATAAATATTTCTTTACTATCTATTGTGCTAGAAAGATGTCGCTCTTTCGGTAGTAGGGAAAATTAAGCCTTTAACCATATCCATCTCTATTTTCTCGTCTCAAATCGTATTTTGCGCCCTGCAGACTACAATTTGAAGCGCCAACTCACCATTATCCCGCCATCTTTGACCCATCATTAATAACTAAGCACCCTTTCGAAATCTTTATGGTTAATCCTTAAAATGGAGAAAGTCAAAATCGCGCATTAAACCAAGGAAGTTCACCTCGTGCTAAAACTATTTAACAACTTAAAAATCAATTAAAATGAAAAAGATCGCAAATTTTCTCATCGCTTTATTGGCAACGCTTAGTCTAAGCGCTCAAATCAACGGCAACAAAAATATCGTAACCGAAACCTTTCCTTTAGATAAAATCAAAACCTTAGAAATCAATCTGACTGCGGACATTATAGTGGATATGCAAGGTAAGAACGAAGTCAGTATTACAACAGACAGCAATATAATTCCTTACATCGCTCGAAAAGCTAAGGGGAAGAAACTGAACCTAAATCAGAAAGAATGGATTAGCGCATCCGAACAAATCAAAGTAGTGATAGGGGCTCCTGCTTTAGAAAAAATCATATCAGATGCACATAGTAATACCGTGGTGAAAAATTTAGAGGTGGAGGAGTTCAAAGCTGTAGCAAATGTTGGAAAGTTAAAATTAATAGGAAAGGTTCAAGAACTTCAATTGAGAAATCATGTTGGTGAAATTGATGCTTCCAACTTAATAGCGCAAAACGCTGAAATTCGAATCACCAGTTGGGGAAAAGTGACTGCTCAAGTCATCAATCAATTGACTACCTTTCTAGATGAGGATTCGAAACTTAAAATCACAAATGAGCCTAAAGTATTCTCTGGAGATTATAACAAAAACAACGCAAAATCGAATGAAAATACTTTTGCTAAAGAAAATAGCGAAATACGTTTCATAAATTTTAAAATAGAAAATAATTCTTTTAACAGAAATCAATACGTAGTTGTTGGACCAAAACCAGATGGAAGCACCTTTAGCTACGGATTCCCAATGAACCCCGGTCAAGTACGGAAAAAATACTGGACGAATGGCACGAAGGTCTACAAAACAAATTGGTGGGGTGTCCGTAAGTTAGTGTTAACGATAAAAGCAGAAGATGAAGGGAAGACTGTAAAGATATATTAAAATAATTCGTCTGTAGGCTTTTGTGACCTACGGACGAATTCTATTTCTAAAAGGCTATATCTCTTCCGTAATTATTTGTAAATTCATACCACAATAGCAAAAAGCTAGAAATTTTTTACAAATGGACCACCAAAGCACACTAGGCACACTTCTCTTAATCTTCACAGGCCTTACCACCTACAAGGGTTTGGTGGATTACAACTATCAAGATAAATACCTTTTTCGAGTAGATGATATTCTGAAGAAAAAAGAATACTATCGGCTAGTTTCCTCCGGATTCCTACATGCAGGCTGGTTACACTTTGGTTTCAATATGATCGCCCTCATAGGATTTTCACTCTCTCTTGAAATGGAAATGGGTTGGTTTAAGTTCATCGTTATTTATGCTGCATCTTTAATTGGAGGTAATTTATTTGCACTCTGGATTCATAAAAACCATGGCGATTATTCGGCTTTAGGGGCATCGGGAGCGATCAGCGGAATCGTGCTGTCTTCCATCGTTTTGTATCCTCAAGGAGAAATTTCATTGATTTTAATACCAATTGGCTTCCCGAGTTGGCTATTCGCAATATTATTTATTGTCATTTCTATCTTGGGAATAAAAGCTAAATTCGGAAATATAGGACATGAAGCCCATCTTGGTGGAGCATTGGTTGGTGTCTTTGTAACACTATTGTTAAAACCATCTATCATTGTTCCAAATTGGTGGATCATTTTATTAGTGACTGTACCAACTATTCTGTTTTTGGTGCTTATTATTAAACGACCCGAAGTAATGTTGATTGATAATTATTGGGGGATTAGAAAAGAGGATATAAAAAGATCGTTTCGGAAAAAAGAAGAACCAGAGGTAACACTAGATTTTTTGTTGGATAAAATTAGAAAGAAAGGAATGGGATCTTTGACTAAGAAAGAGCGGGATATACTGGACGGATTTGGAAAGTAATCTATTGTACCTTAATTTTTTACATTAAAATAATATCTTATACAAGCAAAAGGGCTATTCATCATATGTTGAATATAGTTCATACATTCATTAATGGTTTTTATTTATAAAAAAGGAGATTTGTAAAATGGTTAGTCAAAACTGTTTTTCAAAACAGGGATTACAACTTTTTTAACCTATAAACCATAAAAATGAAAGATCAAAGAAAGAGAAGAGAATTATCAAGAGAGAAAAGGCTAGAAGCAGCTCAGCTTGCCTACCATCGTGGCTATTTACATCACGAACACAATGAGGACGAATTCAAATTTCAACATCCTCATGGTATGAAAAGCTTTTTGATGAGCTATACCAAAGGACTTTGTCACGATGAAGCTACCGGTTTAGTAAAAGTACCCGAACATTATCTAGCATTTGTTAGAGGGATTGAAAGTGGAGATCCATGGGACTTTGAAAATACTCCGTTAGGCCCTGTCTGTGATTATGTTCATGGGAGATTAGTTCCAGATTGGAAATCTCATAAAGCCCTGAAAGGTGGCCCAGATGGTAAGCGTGTACGCGTTCGAGCATGGGAAAGCGCTGGAGCAGGGTTGACCTTTGATAATCAAGGACCTGATGCACAAGCAGTTACAATGCCACCTGCTCCAAAACTTGGAAGTGATGAGTTGACTGCAGAGATTGCGGAAGTATATGCACAAGCAATGTTACGAGATGTGCCTTTGACTGCTTTTTATCCTGAAGTTTCTAATTCGAACGGTGATGCAATTGATATTGTGAATGAACTAAAGGACTTACCTTGGTTTGCAGAAAAAAAGCGAACTGGGGGGAGAGCACTGGAAATAGGAACCATATTTAGGGGAGTGACAGAAGGAGATCATGTTGGTCCCTATGTATCTCAGTTTCTACTAGCTGGTGATACCGGTTTAGGAGGAGGGGATAAAGGCGGAAATGAATTTTATCCGTCTGATGGACGAGTCAACTATGGTGCTTACTCTTTTGAACATAAAGTTCGAACGGCTATTCCAAAGCTGGATTATATGAAAACGTGGAAAGAATGGTTAGATGTACAAAATGGAGCAGACTTGCGTGGCCTAGAGTCCTATATTCCTGAGGATAAACATGATAAAAGGCTAACTCGAAGATTTATTACTACTGGTCGAGATTTGGCAACCTACGTACACTACGATGCATTGTATCAGGCTTACCTCAATGCATGTCTATTGTTATTGTCTCTAGAAGCTCCCTTTGATCCTGGTATCCCATTTCAACGTAAGGATGAAATAGATCACCAACAAGGTTTTGCACATTATGGAGGTCCACACATTTTGACCTTAGTGACAGAAGTCGCAACGCGTGCATTAAAAGCCGTACGATACCAGAAGTTCAATATTCACCGTAGAATCCGCCCTGAGGTGATGGCAGCCCGGTTGGAAAAAAAGGAAAAACTGAAACGTATAGCTCCTGAGTTGAAAGATGTTTTTGATGCGCTTGGCGATAAGTTCACTTCTCGAATTAAATCTTTTAGTAGCGAAGAAAATATGCTTTTACCAATGGCCTTTTGTGAAGGTTCTCCAATGCATCCTTCCTATGGTGCAGGACATGCAACGGTGGCAGGAGCCTGTGTTACTATTTTAAAAGCTTTTTTCGATACGGAAAAATATCTAAAGATTTCTTCTAATGGTAAAAAATTCGTAATCGCTGATGACCCTGGAAGACATGCTTTTGTCTCTAAAGATGATGGTTCTGCATTGAAGACGGTTCATTCTGAGCCACTAACTGTTGGAGGTGAATTGAATAAGCTGGCAGCCAATATTTCAATTGGTCGAAACTGGGCAGGTGTTCATTTCTTCTCTGATTACGAACAATCAATTTACATGGGAGAAGAAATTGCTTTGGCCATGCTACAGGAACAGAGTATTTTGTATAACCCTTTAGAGAGAGCGACTATGTCGGTAAAGAAATTTAACGGAGAAGTTGTAACCATAAAGGATGGAGTAATTTTCGATAATAGCTCTGATGCACAACCTTTAATTAAAGGAAGTGGAATTGTGAACGTTAATACACCTGTTATTGGATAGCTTATAATTGTTTTTGCCGGGAATGAAACCATTCCCGGCATTAGCTCCTATAAACCAATTTTAAGAGTACAACTACTATTAATTTTCTAGACAAAACTCAGCACCTTTTATTAATAAACATGGAAGATTATTTTTCTTAGGAACACGTTGAGTTAGTGTCTACCATGAACAAAAAGTAGCAAGTATTTTTGAAAAGTGATTTACTGAGAACATTACTGAGTTAAGAAAACTTTCGAATTTATATATCAAGGAAAATGATTTATAAAGTCATAGAGGAAATAACTTAAAATTAAAAAAGAGTCTCTGAAAAATCAGAGACTCTTTTTTTATTCATGAACAATATGTTTTATAACAATATTATTTCTAATCCTGTTTTCCAAAAACCTTCTTCAAAAGATCAGAAGATCGACTCGATTGATTTTCTCGAATATCCAACTCTTTTACTGCAATCAAACCGAACATTCCGTCAAGCGCTTTATTATTCACATGCTCATCTAAATTCGGATTTACCTTCTTAGTCAATGGAATTTTGTTATAAGCAGAAACGACAGATTTCCAATACTCCCGAGCATTCACCTCATCCAAAGACTTTTGAATGATCGGCATAAATTTACCAAACAATGTCTTCCGGGTAGATTTGTCCAAGTAGGTTGTTGCTGAATTTTTCTCCCCCATCAAAATATCCATGGCATCTTTAAAAGTCATCTGCTTAATCGCACCAATAAAGATGGGAGTGGCTTCTTTTGCTGCCAACTCAGCCGCTCTGTTTAACTTTTTCGTCAATTTTTTGTCTGCATCTTGAAAACCAGGTACTCTTTTTACCTTGTTAACTACAGTCTGTGCCTCTTCTGGCAATAAGATTTTGTACGGGCTTTCTAGGTAGCCGTTTTCAGCTGATAAGCTCTTCACAGCCTTGTCTACACCTTTATCTAATGCTTCTTTCAGTCCATTGCCAATTTCCTCTTGAGACAGCTTAACTCCTTGATTACCAGTAGCATCCTTTACTGTTTTCTGAGCTTTATCTAATGCGCCTTTCCAGCTTTGTGCGGGTAATGCAGCTACAATGGCGAGGCAAAAAGCAAGTAGGAATAATTTTTTCATCGTTGTGATTTTATATTTTAAGTGAAAATTCTACTATAAAACGACAAAGATGATGCCTTGGTATTTGGAATGAAGACTATCGTTGTGGAAGCCCAACGTATTGTCGTATTTCTGCGTATTTCCAAATAAAATACATTGCTTTCTAAAAATACAGTATGAGACTAAATCTGATTCCTCTTTTGTTCCTGATCTCTTTGTTGATTTCTTCCTGTCGGACAGGATTTGTTACGAGTGCTGGCCTATCTTATGATCAAGGTACCCTTGCAACGGATGACCGTGATTTTGAGAAAGGTCCTGGTGCTTTCATTGATGTAGGTCTCAAGCGTATGGTAGCAAGCGAAGATCGCATGACTGATATCGTACATGGTTTCGGAATAAACTATCAAATGCACATAAATGGTTATGCTTTTCATTTAGAAGGGGAGCGTCATATTTACAATTTGTTCCAGGCAAAGGCCTATTGGGAAGTAGAAGCGATGAGTTCAGACTATATATCAACAGATCTGTATGCGGGGTTGGGATTCGGCAAACAGAGGACTCGTTCGGATGAAGAGAATTTTTTATTTGCTCCAACAGTTGGTTTAGATATTCATTTCTTTAAGAAAGAGTTTATTTTCATTAGTCCAAAGGTAAGTTACCTGCGGAATTTTTCTTTGCCAGGGAATCAATTGTCTGTAGAATTAGGGATGGGGTTTTATTTCAAATAAAAAAGTCAAATTGCTTTTTAATTAAAGCAAAAAGATTTGCTAAAGCATAAAAGTTTAGCAAATCCCTTAGCCGGATCTAAATCTTAGTCGCAAATTGGTTTGGACTATTGACATCCCCGATTTGCTAAATCTTGAAGATTTAGTAAATCTAGTTTCCATCAAAACCCCTTATAGAACTCCAATCTCTATACTTTTTTTCGACTCACTTTTATTTAATAACAATCCATTCCCAGAAACATCGCTAATCCGAACGCCTTGCACTTTCAAGCCCTCAATCCGATACAGAACTGCCGCACCCAACATAATCTCCTCCGCCACAGTCACTACATTTCTATTGTTATAATCTTCCAAATAAGTCCCCTTCACCCAATCATTAAAAGCCCCCATAGAAGGCCCACACCAGATCTGATAATCCGATACCCGATCAGGAACTCCCGCATTCGCCCAGTTAGAAGACAAACCAAGATACCATCTAAAAATAAGCGCCATCTTCCGATGAGGATTTCCCTTCGCACGTTCAATCTGCTCCGGATCACGCTCCTGGAAAAAATCAATACAGCCCTGCCAAATCTCCTCTAATGGTTTTCTAAAAACCTGTTTCTCCAACTTCTCTCGCTCCGGCGTCGGAATATCGTCAATCGAATTGTACCGCTTGTACAATTCATATAATTTCTTAGCTCTTGGGCCAAATAAAGTCCCCCGTTTCAACACTTGTAGTTCCACGCCCATTTCAAACATATCAGAAGCCGGAGCCCCCATAACATCAGTAGAGCTCACCGTTTGTAACAATTTACGCACGTGCTCCGATGTTCCAGCTTCTACGCAAGCCTGATTCACCGAACCTGTCACCACATAGGCAGCGCCCATCATAAAAGCACCAAGGGCGGAAGCCGGTGTAGAAATTCCACCAGCAGCTCCAACTCTAATTCGGTGCTCAAATTGATACTTTTCCTGCAGTTCGTCTCGTAGCTGAATAATGATCGGCAACAAAGCGACCAAAGGACGATTATCCGTGTGGCCACCCGAATCGGCCTCTACGGTAATGTCATCCGCCATCGGCACGCGTTTAGACAACTCTGCTTGCAATGGGGTAATTTTCCCTTCCTGCAAAAGTTTTGTTAAAAACTTCTCCGGAGCCGGCTGCATAAAATGAGTAGCCACTTCCTTGCGGGAAATCTTAGCAATAACTTTATTATTCCTAATAACAGAACCATCTGCCGCCTGCGCCAAACCAGCCACTCGGTAATGCACAATATGTTCGGTCAAAGCCAAAAAAGCAGAAGCCTCCACCACATGCACCCCTTTCTCCAGAAACAACTTCACGGCCCCGGATTCCAAAGCTTCTTCTACAGGGCTATGAATCAAGTTAAAAGCATAAGTCTGTGTTGGCAAAGCGTTTTGAATCTGCTCAATGGCCTCATTCACTCGTTTGGGTACTAAACCCGCAGCTCCAAAAGACCCCAGCAAATTCGCCTGCCCAATCGCAATCACCAACTCCGCAGAAGCAATCCCATTGGCCATTGCCCCCGTCTTATAAGCATATTTCAGTTTATAATCTTCCTGAAACGAAGGATCACCCAACTGCGCTGCCGTCATAGGAGGCATCATCGCCAAAACTTGAAGGCCACGCCCCGAAGAAACCAATTCGCCACCATTAGCAACTCCAATTCTACCCCTAAAATCCTTCATCACATAACAAGGTAGTTCCGTATTCTGCAATTTTTCTTGAATTTCCGCTACCTCAAAAACGATGTCTCTCGGAGAGCCTTTCCAGAAAAGCTGTTGTGGTGTTCCGTTATATGTTATATTCATTACAATTATTTTGTAAGTACGTTGTTTAATAAATGTACACTTCGTTCGAAAAAAAAATGTCTATAATTCAAAATCTTCGCGTTCAATCCCCCCCCTCGAAAAAACCTTTGCGAAACCTTTGCGCTCTTAGCGACCTTTGCGGTTCAAAACCTAGAGCGGAGCGAAAAGTCTAACCTTCTTCAATCCCCAGCCCCAATCCTGTCACCTGATAAATCCGCATATCCCCACTCCACAAGAAAGCATCTCCAATAATCCTCAGCACTCCATCCTGTTTCTCAATACTTCGAATCTGAACTTCCAAATGCATCTCATCAACACCTAAAAGTATCTGTCCACGATATTTCCAAACCTGCTTATGATTCGCTAATTGAGTAAATTTCGGAGACTTGAAATCTTTACCCAAATCCTGCTGCAAAGCAAAAACCTGCATCGCTTGGAAAATAGATTCCACACCCAAAGAACCCGGCATAACTGGATCTTGGTAGAAGTGATTCACGAAATACCAGTCATAGGTTTTTACATATTTCGTTGCATGGATATAACCCAGTCCATGCTTCCCGCCATTCTTAACAATTTTCAATTCGTGAAGCATATTCAATTGATCTTCTGCTAAACGATAATGCGGTTTGCTAGCTGGAGCAGTATAAAGTTTCATTTTTCCGTAAAGAGAATCTAATTTAATAGACATGTAATCAGATTGTTGGAGTCCCTCTGATTTGTACCAGGCCGGAATGCACTGTCCTTTATCCAAGCCACCTTGATCAGCTAATGCCTCTTTTGTGAAAAAACCAAAAGAAGAATTTCCTTTGTAAAATATGTAGCCATCAATCGACAGTTCAAAAGTATATCGTTGTAAGATGGTTCCGCCATGAGCAATAGAAGAAACCAAGACTGATTTGTTTTCGATTACCTTTCCTCGGAAGTCTGTTCCATTTGGTAAATCAAAGTATTCGCCTTCTCCATCTAAGTTACGTAAGTATAAGTCCTTTTCAGGAAATAACAAGGTGCTTCCGAGGTAAGCTCCCAGTAATCCACAAGGTTGTAGCGCAATCTCCATGATGATAGAGTAGGGCATGGTTACATTGGAATTTTGTTCGTAATACCAAGCGTCCATCGGAACATCGTACTCTGCGTAAATTGGTGTTGTAGAGAAATTACCACGTTCGCCATCTACTTTTAGAATACGAGAAATCAATTGCAAATCACCATTTGGTTGACGAGAAGAAGTACGGCCATCGAAGACTGCGTAATCAGGGCCGAAGCAAGCCTTCAAATCTCCAAGAGCAAAAGTGGTGATGTCCATTTCGTTCATCAAAGCACCTTCTGAGCGTGGAGAGATTTTTACACCACCTACAGTGTCTAAATATTTTGGATTGTCTTTTTCTCGAAGCTGTAATCCAAGGTTTTCAAAGTGTACAGTGATCACACCATCTGAAATGATTTCTAAATCACCCACTACATATGGATCAGGAATTAATCCAATTTCTTTAATTTCTAATTTGTAAATCAGCTTCGTATCTGCAGTTGGAGTCACCTGCTTACGACAACGAACCTTCTGTGGCAAATCAAAAACCGGCTGATAACGAGCGTCTTTCATTCGTCTTTGCAAACCAAGCATCAACATAAAGAAACGCAATAAATTACCACCACCTTCAGCCTGTAAAGAACCAGCTAAAACTTCATCATCACGGAAGTGACAAGGGAAATACCAATCATCAGGATGCAAATCTTTTTCCGCAACGATCATCCCCAAGCCATAAGCACCACCCGTCAAATCAACAGAATTGATCCGATCAATCATCAAGATCTTTTCCGGAGGTAACCGTAGAGAAGGGTTGCGACCATTAGCATAATAAGAGATGTCGCCAAAACATTTTTCCATATCTCCATTGATCAAATGACGCAGATCTTCTTTAGAGAAAGACGTTTTCTTAGTATTTAAAATTGGAGTAAAATATTTTCGCTCCGCCGTTTGTCTTGCTTTAATTTCGTCTTCAGAATAAACAACTCCTTTTCCATCCGTTAACTGATCGTCTCTGAAGAATCCAGCACAACCGCCATCCATTTTCAATACCAAACGATCTTCTACATAACAGCGGTAGCTAAAGAAAAACAACATGTTGTCGCCATTATTCACAAAGGAATTGATGGAAATGTCATAGCGTAAAGTCTGTCCTTCGCAAGGCAAATCATCTACGAAAGTCAATGTACAATCCAACAATCTGTATACAAGGTCACCTTTGTTTTCAAAGTCAATACCTAAGTATGAGATCAACAACAAATCGCATTGACCAGACTCAACAGAAACGGCCCAAGGAATTTGCCCATCAGTAGAATACCAAGCTCCGTAAGGAATGTCGTATTCCGTTTGCATAGTAGAAGGTTTGTACTCTCCTCTAGTCGCATTCAAATCTGTTACTCGACTCACTAATAGATAAGGATCCATCGGTAACATCACACGTCGGCGGTAGCCGTCAATGACGGAATACTCTTGTCCGAAAACCTTAGCAATAGAACCATTGGCAAACTCCACCAAATCTTCTTGCGTGAAAACAACGTTCTTTCCCTCCAGCTGTTCACCCGATGCAAAATCCTGAAGGCGCAAGCCATTTTCACCCATGCGTTTGATCGGAGCAGTAGGTAGTTGTACTTTTTTTGTTATTGTAGTATCCATGTTGGAAATGATTTTTTTTGTAGTGGTGAGTGTTTTCTGCGGTGTTTGAGTTTTTGAAGGTGATTTCCTGTCAACAGTTGAATTGGTAATTGAAAATTTATTTAAGTTTACAAAAGTATTTGAACTAGCAATAGCTAACTTCTTTTTACCATCTTGTTGTTTTCTATTTTGACTTTTTGATAAATAGTCCAATGATTCCGTTTGTTGAGCGGGCTGATGCTCCCCTTTAGGGGCTGGGGGCAGCGTTGATGCGCCAATGGAGTCTGTTAAAGTCCGAATATCCTTAAATAAAGTCTTATTAGCATCTGCCAAAATAGAATCAAAGATCCGCGTTCCTCCTGGAATGATTTTCTGTGCGAACTTCGCACCTTTCTTAATTTGCAATTCAGATGGATAAAGCGTCTCCAGCTTCAGCTCAATCCCATGACTCAGTAATGAAGACAACAGACCAATGATAGACTGCAAATCCGACTTTCCTTTTTGATTAATCGAAACCGCCAAGTGTTCTTTTCCTGTCAAAATACTTTTAACCCAACCCGTACAAGTCGCATTAGCACCGACTTCTATGAATATTCGAGCCCCATCATTATAGGCTGTAGATACTGTCTTAGGAAAGTCTACTAACTGTGAACATACTGCTGTTGAATTCTTGGCAATAGTCATAGAATCCAACGGAATCTTTTTGCCACTAATACTGGAATAGTAATCAATTGAAGGCTTTTCCTGTAATTCAAAATTATGCATTTTGATCAAGCCACTTTCTTCTTTTTGACAGAAGTCGTGATGGATAACATTCTGAAAAGGAATGACGAGTGTCTGACATGCCAATTTTGCAACAATAGCTTCACATGCTGCTTTGTCGCCAGAAATAACCACCTCGTTTTCCGTATTAATGAAAGTCAGGTAAACCTTATCTGCTGCTTTAACTAATGGAAGTACCTTTGATTTCGGGGCTAGTAAAACAATACTAATCCATCGAGCCTTCGCTTCTTCTGAACTGATACCCCAGGTTTCTGCAAGTAGTTCAAGGTTTCCGGCAAAACGATTTTTGAATATGGGTGATTCCTGGAATTCTTTGGTTTCATGCGGTGACCATACATCGGTTGAATACCACATGCTACTACATTCTCCCATGCTATAACCCAATGCCATGTCTGGTTCTAGCTTGAAAACATTTCGTAGTAATCGAGTATAATTGGCAGAGTAAAAAACACCAACCGACATCATTGCAATAGCATTGTTGTATATGTTTGGAATTTCGTCCGATTTAGTCTTCGTTTTTGGATACAAATAATCAGAAGCAATGAATTCATCGACATCAGATAACGTGTCTTCAAAATACTCTTGTAGGGTAGGGAAGAGTTGGTAAAGATCTTGCCCTAAGCCGGTGTAAGCTGTAGAAGAGCCAGGATAAACAAAGGCAACTTTTCCTTTTTTGCCTAATGGATTAGGTGTGAAGTAACTTCCCTTTGGTGTTTTTAAGTCCTGTTTGTTTTCAAGGCTTCGGCCAATATTATTTTTGAAGAAGTTGATTTCTGTGTTTATTTCTTCCTTGCTTTGCGTGATAAGCACAATACAAAAATCGCCTTGTTTTTCATGTGCAATTTTATGAAACTGCTCAGCAATATCATGGAGTGGGGTGTTGGTCTCCAGCGCAATTTCAAGAGCAGACAATTGATGTTGCAAATCTTTTTCAGAATTTCCTTTTAAAGAAAAAATAGAAGGCAGTTGACTTTGAAGAAAATTGTAGTCTTTTTGTTTTGTTTTAACAGCTTCTGATAATTGGATTTGTAAACCATCTAAACCGTTGACAGCCGCCTGTCTTTTATTTACCCCGTTTTGTAAAACCCAAGGACGTGATTTGTCCGGGAAATAATAGTTTGATTGCTCAAATATTTCAGCATTTTTTGCTTCTTCCCAATTTGGAATACCCGGAATAAAACGATGGTACAAACAAAGAGAGGTCTTTATCAAACCTGCAATCCCAGAAGCAGCAAAAGTATGACCGATATTGGCTTTTACAGATCCAAGGGCTACCCATTCCGGAGAGGCATTGTATTGTAAATGTTGACGTTCTAATTCATCCTGTGCTTCAAAACCAGTAGCGGCCAATTCAAGATAGCCACCTTTCGGCAAAGCTTTCGCCTTCCCAACGCCGTTAATCAGAGCATAGGTCTTATCACCAACCACATCTGCTTTCTTTTTTAATACAACAGCACCAGCTCCTTCACCAATCAACCAACCATGATCATTTTTATTATGCGATAAAGAAGGTTTAGAAGAACTGTTTACTGGTTGATCTTGATTTCGTAACAATACATTTTCAAGTCCACCAGAAAAGTCAACTCCTCCAACAACCACAGCATCACATTCGCCAAGAGACAACATATTCTGAGCAATCTCCATAGCTTTGAAAACAGAATTTTCGCCACAGGAAACGGTAAAAGCCGCCCCATTAAAATCCCAAAGCGCCGCAATTCTACTCGCCATGATGTTTCCAACAAAGGAAGTATACTGAGAAGGAGTCTGAGAATCCTCAGAATAGTAAACGCCGTTTTTACAAAGTTTCTCAAGCGCCGCTTCCTGTTCTGCATCCAGGACAATATCACTCTGCTTAAGCGCTTCCTTCACTTGCCATGCCACATCCCAACGCGCCAAATAATGATGAATCGCTAATTCCGATTCCATGGCAATCAAAACCGCCACATTAGAGGATTCAGTCAGCCCAGCATCCTTAATAGCATTGTCCGCCACCTTTAAGATCAAAGCCTGCTGAGGCTCTAAAGTAACTGCTTCTTTCGGTTGAATTTTATATCGGAATAAATCTATTTCAAAGTCCTCGATGTAAGCTCCCTTAGGTGCTTTTCCATCTTCAAAACCATAGCGTTTCAATAAGGCCGAATTTTCATCAAACCCTTTCCAACGAGATTTAGGCAAATCCTCAAAATGTTGACTTCCTTTATAAATCGTTTGGTGAAATTTCGTAAGCGAATCACAAGTCCCAAAATGGGCATCCATTCCAATGATGGCCATGTCCTGTAAGGGCATTGTTGGGTCGGATTTAGCTGGAGCTTCATTGCCAAGATAATTCTGAACGACCATGTGTGCATTGGTGCCGCCAAAACCGAAGGAATTGATCCCCGCTTGCTTTTGCACATCTGCCCAAGGAGTTGTTTTCTTTATCATCTGCTCGCCACCAATCCAACCGTTATCCGCTTTTACCGGATCTTGTAAATTGATATTTGGTGGAATCGCATTTTTCTGCATTGCCAACAATACTTTTAACAAGCCTGTCATCCCCGCTGCTGTCAGCAAATGTCCCATATTCGATTTCACAGAACCCAATAAAGGTTTTGCGCCATGAATTTCAAAAAAGTCAGCGATGGAGTTCAATTCCGTTACATCTCCAAGAGGAGTTCCAGTCGCATGACATTCCAGGTAAGTCGTATCCTTTGGTGAAATATTCCCAGCCTCATAAGCTCGCTGAAAAGCTAATTTTTGTCCTTTCGGATTAGGCGATAACAAGAATTTCCCGCGACCATCATTTGACAAACCAATTGCTCCAATCACCCCCAGAATTTTATCTCCATCACGCTCCGCATCTTCCAATCTTTTCAAAACAACCATTCCGGCTCCCTCAGAAGAAACGAGCCCGGCGGAATTGCTATCGAGTGGCACAAACTTTTGATCAGTCGGCGCATAAGCATGAAAAATAGAAAACCCGACATGGATAAACAACTGATCCGAAGCACAGACAGCTCCAGCCAGCATCATGTCCGCTTTGCCAGTTATAAGTTCGTCACAAGCTAATTTTATAGCGTACAAAGAAGTTGCACAAGCTGCATCCAAAGCATAATGATTTCCACTCAAGCCTAAAGCCTCATTAACCATTTCAGAAGGCGTATAGGTCAAAATGTCATTGTCTGGTAAATCTTGGATGGAATTCGGAATCTTAAAATCAGGATTGTTTAACAATTCTTTTGCAGCCGCTTCCATGGTATCTGTGTAAACTTCAGACAACAATTGATGAGAACTAGAAGTGGGGAAAGAAAGGTTACCTAAGATAAGACCACAAGCTTTCCGCGCTTTTTCAGAATCCCAATAACCACTATCCTTTAACGCCTCTTTTGCTACATATAAAGACCATTGGTAGAGTTTATCCTGCTTTCGCAAAAAATCCTCTGATAAATTGTATCCTTTTGGATCGAATTCAAAATCACGAATGTAGCCACCGCGCAGCGAGTAAGTGCTGTCGATCACCCCTTTGTTTGGCTTGTAGAATAATTGTGGATCTTGCCCAAAATCTTCTTCCGTTGCCAAGCCCGTTAAATCTTTCTCCTGCATCAGATTATCCCAAAATCCCTCCGGAGTGGAGGAGCCAGGAAAAAGAGCTGATGTTCCTATGATGGCTATTTTTGTCATTTAATTTTATAATTGGTGGCTTTGCCACTTTTGTTTTTTTGAATCGCAAAGATCGCTAAGGAACGCAAAGGTTTCGCAATGATTATTTTACAGGAACTGGGGTTTTGTGAAACTTTTGTCACGCGTTTTAGTGGCCTGTTAAATTGCAAGTAACCTCGCGTTTACACATAGTCTTTAATCCAATCTCACCTTTGCGAAACCTTAGCGTTCCTTTGCGCCCTTCGCGGTTAATCCCCTTCGAGCAACGCGAGAAGTCTACCAAACCAACTCCCGTGAAATCGTCACCGCCGCTCCCTCTGTCAACATATAAACAGTCCCTTCCTCGTCATAAACCGTACACTTCGCCACCATTCCAAATTCAGTACGCTCTGTACAAGTCACATCAACGAACAATGTTTTTCCAAAAGGCATTTCCTTATACATAATCGCAGAATCTGTCTGAAGCGGCAAACTCTTCGCCCCATTCATATTCTTCTGTACCCAAACCAACATCCCTTGATATTGAATATCCGCAAAGAAGGTATTCACAGAGTTCACTGCAAATTGTCCTTGGTCCTTTAATGGAACCTCAGGAGCTTTGCAAGACAGCACAATGTGCTTATCATCGCATTCTAGTATTTGTTCAATGCCTTGGAAATACTCATTATGAAATAGCGAACCGTCTTTGTATAAAATCGAACCGTCTGAAGGCGCTTGATTTGTGTTTAATTTTTGCTGATGTTTTGGTGCTGCAAGGATTGATTTCTTGTTACGTAAAACTATTGTTGCTTTGTAATGATAAGTGGGCAATTTCCCACCTTCGCTTAATACTGTTGTTTCAAAAGTAATTTCGTCAACAGACTTACTAAGTTCTTTTAGCTCTACAACGTAATCTTCCTTTTGACTGCCATCGAAAACAATTCCTTTGAATAGTTTTGTATTGGCTACGCTGAATACTCGGTAATCTGGATACAACTTTTCACAAGTTTGAGCCATCCACCCTACAGCATTTACAACAGGAAGAACAGCATTGCCTTGAATCATGTGGTGGGTCAAAAATGGATTGTTTTCCAATACCAATTTTCTATGTACCCGATGCGTTCTGTTTTCTCCTATGTGGCTTACCGCTGCGGGTAAAGTTCCACCGATTATGACTTGAGGTTGATTGGCATAAGCAGAATTTAATTCATTAACCATCATAGCCGCACCTCCCTCGCTATTTACAAGTGTAACTCCAGCTGCTTCGAATTGTGCCTTTAATTCACCACTTACCATCCCGCTATCCCAAGCTCCCCAGTTGATGGCGGAGACATGAGTGTTTGGGTGGTTTGTTTTGAACAAATGCGCTGCGGAACTTAAAATTTCATTAGCTATAGCGTAGTCTGTTTGGCCAACATTTCCATAGAAACCAGCAACAGAAGAAAATAGAATCAAGTGATCTAGCTTATGGATATTGACAGAAGCAAAAAGTGCTAAAAGTCCATCAAGTTTCACTGTAAGCACATTGTTGAAATCATCTTCTGACTTGTCTTGGATGTACTTGTCCGCCAGTCTTCCTGCACCATGAATCAAGCCTGTGATGTTGCCCAATTTCTCTGTTGCAATTGCTAAATCATTTTTGAAAGAATCAATTTTTGTCACATCTCCTTTGATGTATAACACTTTGCTACCGTAACTTTCTATCTTAGAAATAGTCTCTTCGATTTCTTTCTTTGCAATGATG
>CAZDTI010000122.1:0-20253 GCA_964508085.1 uncultured Saprospiraceae bacterium
TGATGCAATATAATAAAATATCAAAATTCCCTAATCACTTCGCGATTAGTATAGATTTTTCCATGGAAATGCATAATGGATTTGCATAAATGTATTTGGACATTGCGTGTGTTCCTCAAAGCTAGGATTGGGGACGAGGTTTTGCGCAAATACTGTTGTAATAAATGAACAACAAAACACTAGTATGCATAGGAGTAATTTCATGAATTGGAAATATAAAAGCCGATAGTACAGATTATGTACTATCGGTTAAGATGACCTTGTTATTTAATTTTTGAAAATTTTCCAGACCTAATTACGTCACCAGATTTTAATTGATAAAAGTAAATGCCCGAAGCTAAATCTCTAGTATTCATGGAGTATTGACTGCTTTCTGTGGAAAGGTCTATGCTCTTGATTGGTTGTCCACTTGAATTATAAACTGTAATATTTACTTCAGATTGTTCAAGTTTCGGTAAATTAAAGTTTAATTCTTCTCTAGCAGGGTTAGGATATATGACTACTTTGGAGTTGTTATTTAATTTATCGTTATCATCCGAAAACTTTAAATCCCCATCAGGATCATCAAAATAAAGTCCATCAAATTGGAAAAAAGTAAAATCAGTAGTTGAGCCACAATTATTCCCAACCTCAGCCTCTATTCTTAAACATCGGTTCAGCCAATCACTTCCCATAGAAGCAAAAAAGCCAGTAGTACCATTAATTTCTAAAGAGTTTAAACCAATAGTTCCAGGATTATTAGTGGGTATGAAATCTCCGTCATATAAGTCATTAATAATTAATTGTCCAGTAGCACAATCAACTTCTTGTATAGCAAGTTTGTAGAACGTAATTGCTCCTGTACTACTAGCTAAATCAATGTTCGCAGAAAATACGCCTCCTAAACAGGGATTGTTAATGTCTTGGGAGCTATTACACAGAGGGGCACCATTTCCGGCATTAACTCCCAATACCTCGTTTGCATTGTTGGGAATATCGCTAACTTTAAAATAACCTTGTCTTGAAACTCTTTCACAGCGATTACTTATTGTAATTGTGACAAGAAAAGTGTTATTGTAATTTTAAGCCATAAGCTTAGCTTTATTAAAGCAAGTATTTTCCAGAAAAATTTTAATATTAAAAATGATTTCTGATGTTTAATGGAAATTGTTATAACAATAAAAATACAACCCCGTACTCTAGTAATACAGAATACAGATTATTATAAAAAGGCATTGACACTTTGTTACTTATAGTAGATTTAGATTGAAGGAATCCCTTCTCTATAATCACTAAAATAATTAAGAATCGAAATGGTCACTCCTATAACATTATACGCACATTGTTCTTATAAATATAGTTATGTTAAGTAGAATTAGCAATTATTTGCCTTACCTTGAAAATATTTGACCACTAAAAGTGAGGTCAAATGAAAAAAGAAGCCCTACTACGGAGAAAAGACAAGGAAGAAAGTTGTATTTTTCTTTTCACCAGTCCGGTTTTTCTGTGATAAGACAATGAAACGATTCATGAATAATTGTAGATGCTTGATCAATCACAGTTCCTCCTCTCCTATTGCGCATCTACCCTATTATGTCCTCCCCAAGGTATTACTTTTCAACATATAAAGATAAAGTGACCACACTGAAAATGATCCTTAGATCTCGGTATTTGGTCGTCGCTTTCCCATACTATTTATTTTCCCAGAGAATTTTTCTTCCGAGTTTTAAACGCAGTTGGAGTGGTGAAGCCAGCCAAGTGAAAATCCCCAAAACAAGGCCATTTTGGCTCCCCAATACAATAAGATTATTTTTTTCTAACCTACGCAACGTTTTTCCAACTCATGGAATAATACCTATTGAAAGCAAATACGTAATTGTTGAAATGAACTAATTTTTAATCTAATCAAGGTGTATATTTTTCATCACCTAAAAAAACAATAATGATGAATAATCTAAAAAAATATAGCTTCTTACTACTATTATTCTTACTCGTTTTTAGCAGTTGTAAAAAAGACCCCATTGAAGGAGACACTATTCCTAAAACGGGTTTTACGAACACAGAAATACCAGCACTAAAGTCCATCGTTGACGGTTCATTCACTGGTGTAGTACTCGACGACAACCACCAGCCCATTGCAGATGCCGAAGTTCGGGTCGGTCCTAATTCAATTCGTTCAGACGCTAATGGTGTTTTTAGTTTTAAAAATATCCCACTTGATGAAGCTGGAGCCTTGGTTACCGCTCATAAAGACGGTTACTTCTACAATTCAAAATTTATCCGCCCAGCGTTGAACAAGATGGCTTACACCAAATTTAAGCTCATAGAAAAAACACTGGCTGGTTCTATGCAAGCCAGTACTGGTGGAAATATCTCAACTAACGGAGATGCGAAAGTGACTTTCCCGGCCAACAGTATCAAAACAGCTGCTGGATCACTATACAATGGCAACGTAAATGTATACGCCACTTGGTTGGATCCTACCGGTGCTGACCTCGCCTTAGAAATGCCTGGAGACCTCAGAGCTACTAATACAAATGGTGAAGAGGTGCAGTTGATGACCTTCGGAATGATCGGAGTAGAACTCGAAGGCGACGGAGGCGAAGCACTAAACATAGCAGATGGTCAAACCGCAACTATCGAACTACCTGTGCCCAATGAAATACTAAGTAGCGCTCCAAGTACCATCCCATTATGGCACTTCAACGAAGCGTCCGGTATTTGGGAAGAAGAAGGGGAAGCTACTTTGCAAAATGGAAAGTACGTAGGAACGGTTAGTCATTTTTCCTTCTGGAATGTTGATGTTCCAAATGCTGGTATAGATATCACAGGGCGAGTTTTGAATGAGGCTGGAGGAATTCAGGATCTGTTGGTCAAAATAGAAGACAACTCAGGTGTGGTGGTTGGATTTGGATATACTAATGAAAATGGTCAATTTGCAGGAGCTGTTCCACAGGACACTGAACTAACCATAACTGTTTTTGATAACTGTGGTAACGTTTTATTCACCGGTCCGATTGGTCCTTTCTCTGAAGATGCTGTGCTTGAAGCAATTATACTGGACAACTCCGTAGCAAGCTCTTCTATTGCTATCACCGGAACACTAGTTGATTGTGATCAAACCGTAATAACTAATGGCTATATCATCGCTGATTATGGAATAACCAGCTCGATTGTACCAGTAGACGAAAACGGCGTTTTTAATAGTACAATCAACACCTGTTCCTCCAGTGAATTGACCTTAACTGGTATTGATTTGATCAACTTAAAGGAAAGCGATCCGGTTGTTGCAGACATTACAGGTCTGTCAGAGTTTGATGCAGGAACAATCTCTGTTTGCGAACAATTGGAACAGTACTTTGTATCAACAGTAGCAGATACTACCTGGAATTATGTGCCAGGGGAATGGGATATTTACACCAATACGCCCTACGCTGCTTTTGATGTCTACGGAACAAATACGCTAAATACATCCCCTGCATTTTTCGTAACAAGAGTAGCAATAGCGCAAAATGAAATTCCTGTACTCAATGTAGCAACTCCCATTACCACTTATGTGGGGTTCTTTAGAGATGATAAAGCAGCCTGTGGTCCAAATACAAACGGTGTGAATGTAGATTGTAATTCAACGGTTACTTTCACCGCATATGAATGGACTAATCCAGGGGATGTAATCGAAGCAAGCTATGAAGGCGTTGTTCCTCATTTTGAAACTGGAGAGATGATCGAAGTATCCGGTAGCTTCAGATTTGTCAAGGATTAAATTAAAGTTGAGTCCCTAATTGAGGGCTTACGGGAGTTTATTTCCGCAAGCCCTCGTTAGTGCCACCTCTTCTCTTTGGTATAAATGATAACGGAAAGCTCGCGCGACTCTTCAGGAGTCGCGCGTTTTATTTCAAGCCCTCTGCCCGCTACAAAGTTACTGGTAGTAAAGTATCTCACTAGCAGCAGAACTAAAGCCGCTGAACAAAACTTCGTTCAGCGGCTTTACTATTAGTTGCCCTACTCAAATTTTTCCTCTAAACAAGGTAATTTTACTCACTTTCACCAACGGAATAAACCAAATTCAATTTTTTTTAACCCCCACGCAACGTTTTTGAAACTCATGGAATAATACTTACTGAAGGCAAATACGTAATTGTTGAAATTAACTAACTTTTAACCTTGGAGTGTACTTCACCTCCCACAAAAATAATAATGATGAATAATCTAAAAAAATATAGCTTCTTACTACTATTGCTATCCTTACTCGCTTTTAGCGCTTGTAAAAAAGATAAAATTACGGACACTGAAGAAATTTTCAATCCGACCCCTGAGGTTTTTATAAATGGTTCGGTTGCTGGATTGGTACTCGACTTAAATCAGGAGCCACTTGAAAACGCAACAGTACGAGTCGGCACGCATAGCACGGTGTCAGATGTAAATGGTGTCTTTACTTTTAAAAACATTAACCTTGGAAAAACGGGAGCTTTACTGACCGCTGAAAAAGATGGCTACTTCTATAATGCAAAGTTCATCCGACCGGACTTAAATAAGATGGCTTTTACTAAATTTAAACTAACGGAAAAAAATCTATCCGGTTCTTTCTCCTCTAACAGCGGTGAAAGTATTGTTACAAATGGAGGAGCAACCATCGTATTCCCTGCCAACGCGGTGAAAAATGAAGGTGGAGGAATTTATAACGGTGAAGTAAATGTATATGCTACATGGATCGATCCGACAGGTACTGACCTTGCTTTGGAAACGCCAGGAGACCTCAGAGCAACGAATGCGGGTGGAGAGCAAGTGCAGTTGGCTACTTATGGAATGATCGGCGTAGAACTAGAAGGAAGTGGAGGAGAAGCCTTAAACATTGCAGATGGACAGACTGCAACCATTGAACTACCGGTTCCAAACGAATTACTAAGCAGTGCGCCAAGTACGATTCCACTATGGCATTTCAACGAAGCTTCTGGTATTTGGGAAGAAGAAGGACAAGCGACTTTGCAAAATGGAAAGTATGTAGGAACAGTTGGGCACTTCTCCTTCTGGAATGTCGATGTACCAAACGCTACAATCAATTTGACAGGTCGTATAGTCAACGAATCGGGTGGAATACAAGACTTACTAGTTAAAATAGAGAATAGTGACGGAGTAGTTGTTGGGTTTGGTTACACCAATGAGAACGGTCAATTCGAAGGCTTTATACCTCAGGACGAAATACTGACGATTACCGTATTTGACAATTGTGGTGATATTTTATACACTGCTGAAATTGGACCATTCTCCGAAGACACTATTCTCGGTGCAATTGTCCTGGATAACTCAGCAGGAAACACTTCTATAACCATTACAGGAACACTAATCTGCGATCAAAACATCGTAACCAATGGATATGTGATAGCAGAGTTTGCAGGGACTAGTGCTTTTCTTCAAATCGACGAAAACGGAGTATTTAATACGACCATTAGTACCTGTGGTGCCAGCGAATTGACCTTGATAGGATTTGACTTGACGAACATCAGAGAAAGCGATCCGATTGTTACGGACATCTCAGGACTACAAGGTCTTGATGTAGGAGAGATTAGTGTTTGTGCAGATTTGACCGAATTCTTTGTTTCCAACATAGGAGATCAATCTTGGAATTATCCACTGGATGACTTGGGTATTTACATTTTCGATCCTAATGCCACTTTCCCTTTCGATATTCTTGCAGCAACCGCTGGTAACCCAACAGTCGGTTTATTCATTACAGGAATAAAATTAGAGGAGGCTCCTACGACTAATACCCCCATTCAAATACATGCTTTTCAGGGAAATACAAGTAATATGAATGCAACAGAGACTCGGAAAGCTGCTTGTGGACCAAGTGTGAATGGCGTAGCTGTACCTTGTGACATCACAATTACTTTCACCGCTTTTGCATGGGCCAACCCTGGTGATGTTGTCGAGGCAACTTATGGAGGAGAGGCTGCTGACCCTCTTACAGGAGAAATACATGAGATCTCTGGTAGCTTTAGATTGATTAAGGATTAAAATCAAGGAAGAGATTGGCTTAGGGCTTGCGAGAAGCAGTTTTCTCGCAAGTCCACTTTAAAAAGAAAAAGAGAGGGCATAACCAAACAGTGTTCTCCGGATATTAAAAATAAAAACAATAACAAATTGAATAATTTACTTGCCAGAAACCCGGAAGGAATTAAGCAAGTTTCCATTTTTAGGAATATTCAAATAAAAGCGCAATCGCGAATTGCTAACATGGCTGAACGAGAAATCATACAAGGTTGTCTGGATAAGAATCCAAAATTTCAGCGTATGTTGGTGGTCAATTACTCCCCGACTTTGATGACTGTAAGCCGTCGATATTGTCCGGCGAATATTGGAGCGGAAGATGTTCTACAAGATGCTTTTATTAAGATTTTTGGAAACATTAAACAATTCAATTCCGAAAAAGGAAACCTTATTTCATGGATGCGAAAAATTGTAATTAATACTGCATTGCAAAAAATGAATAAGATGTCTTTCTCACATGAACAGTCAACGGATCAGTTCGAAGAGATACAATTGGATCCTAGTGTTTATCAGCACTTAGAGGCTGAGAATATTATGGAAATTATAGCTACTTTACCAGATGGCTATCGACAAGTTTTTAACCTCTATGCAATAGAGGGATATTCTCACAAAGAAATTGGGAAAATGCTCGGAATAGAGGAGGCCACATCAAGAGGCAACCTTTCCAGGGCAAAGAAAATTTTACGTACAAAATTAGATAATCAAAAACAACAGGAATCATGGGCGAAGATCAGTTAGATAAATTCATGAAAAATAAGGTGTTTGATCATGAGACACCAACGGATGCAGATCAGCTTTGGCAAGGGATTTTGGATAAGCAGGTAGAGGAAGAAAAACCGAAGCGACGACTTTTGTGGTTCTGGGTTTCTCTAGGGTTGCTGATCGTTGGTCTGTCCGCAGGGTACTTGTTTTTTGAGCACTCTAATGAGATGGATAGTACTACACCTTTGAAAGCGGAAAGACCAGGATCAAACTCTAGTGCTGCGGAAAGGGCTACCGATATTGTTGATTCAGGTACTACGGATTCAAGTGGGGCTTCTTCGAATGACTTCACTGCGAATGGTACCACAGCAATTGATAATTCTGCTACAACAAGGGAACAGCCTATCACTACCGCGAAGAAGGAAAACTCAATTGTAAAGTCAGAGCTTGTACCACCGTCTATTTCGAACACTAATGCTAAGGCTACTACAACGGTCATTGCGATACAAAAAGAGAATAGTACGGATGAATTAGAAAAGGAAGGAGCAACACAAAACGATACCACTGGAGGAGTAGAAAACGCTGAAGTAGAAGCAAACGCCAAGAAATTGGTCACTGCTGATTTGTTAATAGCAGAAGAGTCAAACAATAACTTTACAAAGGTAGAAACGGCAACGAATGGAACCAATTCGTCTAAGGTTGAAAACAATCTGGTTAAGGACTTAGAAGTTGCGGACAGTAGACTTGAGAAAATAACATTAAACGCACTGACTTTGCAATTATCGGATATAGCATTGTTACCTTATATTGATAATCCGGGTATTCCTGAAGATTTAACTGCGTTTCCTAAAGGGAAAAATCCAATAAATCCAATAAAGAAGCACTCTCCATTCAGTATAGGAGCTCACTTTAGCTATGGTTTTGCCGACCGTCAATTAAAGAACAATAATGCCGATGATGATGCTTACTTGAATCAAAGAAACCAGACGGAATCGGCAGAGCAAGTCCTCGGTACAGGTATTGATATTCAGTATCAATTTAAATCTGGCTTTTTTGCCAAGACCGGATTACAATACGAGCAAATAACAGAACGCTTTGACATCAAAAACACCATAGAAGAGGACTTCCTAAATGAGAATATTCCTACCGCTATTTACCATACTCAAGATGGAGGGATAGATACCATTTTCGGTAGTGGGATGGCCATAAGGAGAGCAACACAGGAAAGAGAAATTTACAACCGTTACCAAATAATTGATCTGCCACTGATGATAGGTTATACGCCAAATACCAAGAAACGTTTGAACTGGTTTGTAGAAGGTGGTGTACTCCTAAATCTGACTCTTTTCTCTAGTGGCGAAATTCTGGACGTAGACGGAGAAACAATTATAGACCTCTCAGCGTCAACAGATTTCAAGAAAAATATCGGACTCAGTCTGAATGGAGGTGTAGGACTTTCTTACCGCTGGACAAAGAAAATGTCTCTTTGGGCTAGTCCAAAAATTCGGTATGGCTTGGGAAGCCTAACCTCCGAATCAAGTTTGATAGAGCAGCGGTATTGGAGAGGTGCTTTGGAACTTGGTGTGCGGGTGGCCTTGTAAAGCTTTGGGTTGCTTTATTCTAGCTTTGCGAACTCCGTGGGTGGCTCTGAGAAAAGGAAGAGCTCGTAAAGCGGTTGAGGTCTAATACCTCGGGGCTTGCCCCGAAAAAAAGGGTTCAGGGCTTGCCCTGAGGTTCATACCCTTGATTGATTCAATTGTTATATCACTATTAAAGAGTTTTAGAACAGGAACAACTATGCTGAAAATCACATCTAATAAAGATGCTAAACTAAAAGTTGAAAACATTGTTTCAGATAATAACTCTCGTTCAGACCAAGAATAGATATTTGTGTGTATGTGTCCGACTATACTAATTATAGTCGGACAGTTGAGGTGAGAAAAAGATTTACCTGACGGATGGCTTTCCTTAATCATCACCTAGATTATCCGACTCAACTACCCATGAGAAATAAGACAAAGTAGGTATGGCTTCGTATTCTGATAAACAAAAGGCGAAGCTTGCCTACCCTTGTGGCAATTACAATAGAAATTTTATAGGCTTATTTCATTCATTACAGTAAAGTTTCTTCGTATTACACATGCGTAATACAGTAAATATATTGTTACAACTACTATTTCTGCATTGATTTCTAGTCCACGAAACTCAGGCATTACTGTAATAACCTGTAAATTATTTTTTAAGTAAGCTTTTAACAGCTAACCTTTTTCAAAAAAACTAAAACTGATCCCGAAATTGAGCTTAATTATTTTAGCTAATACCCTTCTTATAATAGCGTCTCCTCGTCACGTTCCAAGAATAGCTTAATCTAAAAACACCAACTTTGATATTGTTATAAGGCCCATAGGCATCAAAGAAGATCAGGAATTCTACTCCCTATATCCCCCAAAAAGTAATTTTTATCCTTTATTTCTTAAAACTGATAAGTCACAATATGATTACCTCTTCCAAGCTCATTAGACCTATATAGCTATTCCTTTTATAGTTAATACCTTGTCACATATAGCTAGATTTTGCTGTTTTTTTTTCAGCTTGGCAGGTATTTTGAACCAGTCTTATTGTTAACTCCTAATATATAGTATACTTCCTCCTATCGTATACAAACTCCTCGTATTAATTAACCTCAAAAACAATAGTAATGAAATCAATAGTATTTCAAGGTGCAACTACATCTGATATTCAGTTCAACTTAGAAGAAATTATAACAAATGGCTTCTCTCCTACTCTAGCCATTGCCTTTGGGTGCCATACTTGTGGCCTAAAAGAACTACCAGAAATCTTTACCAAAAAAGGAATAAAATTAATTGGCACTTCTACTGCCGGTGAATTTACGGGTGAAGACCTAACCGAAGAACAAATCGTGGTTATGTTGTTGGATATTGATGTCTCAGCCTTTACGCTGTTTGACGTAGAGTCAGATTATGCCAATTCTTTTGTATCTGGTAAACGACTTGGTCAATTCGGGAAAGATCATTTCGAGGATCCTGCTTTTATCCTATTCTTTTCTATGAATTTGAGCGGTGAAAGTTTAATTGCCGGAATCAACGATGAAGTGTCGGGTACTGCATCCGTTTTTGGAGGAATGTCAGGAGATGGAATGCGGATGAAAGAAACGTTTACTTTTGGCAATACTCATTATCGTAACAATGGAGTTACAGCTTTGGTTATAGATAATGCAAAGGTAGAAGTAAAAGGTAGGGCGCTCTGTGGTTGGCAGCCAATCGGTGTCGAACATCAGATTACTAGTGCAAAAGACAATGTTATTTATAGTATAAATGATAGGCCCGCTTTGGAGGTGGTAAAACAGTATTTTGGTGACTTCTATGCAAACACCTTGGAGGATACCAGCGCTGTGGGAATGGGAGCTGCACAGTATCCATTACAGCTACAGCGAGGGGATAACAATGTTCTTCGAGCAACTTTGGTGGCCAATGAGGATGATGGTTCTCTTATGATGGCGGGACCAATAAATAAAGGAGATATTTTCCGGTTTTCTGTAGCACCTGGCTTTGAGGTGATTGACGAAACGTTAAAGGGATTTAGCGATTACCATAAAGAAAATTCAGAGGCGGATGCTTTGATTTTAGTCTCCTGTGTTGCCAGAAGAATGTCACTCGGACCTTTATTGGATGATGAGGTAACTGGAATTTACAACTTCTGGAAAAAGCCATTGGCCGGATTCTTTTCTTATGGGGAAATTGGACAGCATGGAACAGGTACGTCTTATTTTTATAACGAAACTTGTAGCTTAATTTTATTAAAAGAACGAAATTAATCTTCCAATAGCCCATTAGAAATAGCATTTCCAAATAGTAAACCCAATAATGAAATGTACAAAAACGACAACGTTAATGATCTAAAAAAACTACTTCGTAAACTTATTGTTAACGAAGACAACCATTCTGATTTTGATCGCATCTTGAAAGCTATAGATAAAGAACTGATTTCTTCTGCGTTCAAACTCAAGCGAACGCTTATGGATCGAGAGCTTACTAATTCTGTTCTCAACAATACTATTGGGGAATTGAAGGACAAAACGAATGCGATTGAAAAACAACGAAAGTTATTAGAAGAACAATCAAAATTTAAAGAAACACTTTTCGCAAATGTTAGTCATGAGTTGCGAACGCCATTGCACGGTATTCAAGGAATGAATCAGTTATTAGCGAAAACAAATTTGGATGAAACGCAACAGGAGTATGTAGACATCGTAAGAAGTTCGGCGGATAATCTTTTAGTGATCATAAATGATTTGCTCACCTTTTCACAAATGAATGCGGGTAAAGTATTCTTGAAAAATCAGCCTTTTTCTCTTCCTAAGTTGTGTAATGAATTGGAAAATATTCTTTCACTTAAGGCACAGGCCAAAGGTTTGAGTTTGATATGTATGTGTCCGCCGCAGTTACCGGAATTTTTGATCGGTGATCGAATTCGATTGTATCAATTGTTTATCAACTTACTAAATAATGCCGTTAAGTTTACTCATAAAGGATATATCCTTATGAATATCTACCCTATCGGATTGAGTTCCGACAAAGTTGATTTACAATTTGAAATCCGTGACTCTGGAATTGGAATGAAGCCGGATCGACTAGAAAAGATTTTCGCAAGCTTTACTAGAGTTCATGAGGAAGATGGTATAGTGTACGAGGGAGCTGGCCTTGGGTTAAACATCGTGAAGAAGCTAGTCAATATTATGGGAGGAACCATAGAAGTGAAAAGTGAACTAGGAAAAGGAACCTCCTTTTTCGTAAATATGTCTTTTGATGTGGCTAGAGAAGCAGAGATAGTTGATCATGAAAGTAAGCAAGTAAGATTGCCAATTCCTTCTCATTGGAAGTATAAAAACCTCCTGATGATAGAAGACAATAAAGCGAATATACTTTATGCAAAAAACATGTTTCTTGATTGGGGGATTGAGTTGAAAGTCGCAGAAACACTGGAAGAAGCCAAAGAGAAATTAGTCAAAGAAAAATTCGATTGTATCCTCTCCGACGTAAAACTACCCGACGGTAATGGTCTGGAATTCATCAGAGCTTTACGAGGAAATTCTAATCACCAAAACCAGCATACACCGGTAATGGTTCTAACCGCTAGTTCCAATGAAAAAGAAGCGGTTTATGCGAAGGATATCGACGTACAATCGTACATCGGTAAGCCGTTTAAACAAGAATTGATCGTTCAAGAATTAAGTAAGTTATTAGACGAACCAAAAACTAAAAAAATGATAAATAGTATACTAGAAAGTACTCCAGAAAACAAAGAAGCATATTTCGTAAATTTAGATCGGAATTTCAAGCATAAGAACCATTTGAAAGTTGAAATCTTAAATATCTTTTTAGATCAAATTCCGAGAACGTTGGAAATGATGGAAAAAGCTTTACTCTCGAATGATATGGAAACTTTTCATTTGCAAGGTCATAGTATTAAATCAACAATTTGCAATGTTGGATTGCCGAAGTTGCAGCCCATTATCAATAAAATAGATGAGTATTGCTATAGGAAAATTAATTTGGAACAACTTCCCGAGTTGTTTGAGGCATTCAAGCAAGCTGCCCTAGAAGATGTTCAAATTATTTTGAGGGAGAAGGAGAAACTAATGGTAGCCTGAGGGAAGGTGACTAAGGGTTCCTTAATGCGCACTTTATTGGAAACCTTTATCTACGCTTTCTTTTTCAAAACCAAAACATCTTGATACCCCAACTCTATTTCTTTTTCTCGTCCACACCAAGAACCTTTCACTTCGTGTTCCAATTCAAAGCCTGCCTTCTGCACCATTTTCATTAAATACGGTCGTTGATAGGCTACATTGGCTGACACTACCTTGTCATCCATTAAAGAATAATCACCATAATTATAAGCAAATGTAAATGAACTGTTATTTTTTTTCATTAAGACTTCACTCTCTTTGTCAAGAATGAAAAAAGTAGCAATCAGCCGGCCATTCGGTTTTAAGACCTTTGCTGCTTCCTGTAAATAATTCTCTAGTTCTTTTGGAATCATATGGGTGAAAACAGAGATGGCGCAAGCCATATGAAAATTGGCTTTTGGATAATCAAATTGATAGGTAGCGGCATCTATGCCATCCGCATTATAGAGATCATTGTGTAGTGGTATGTGTTTAAAATGAAAATTAGAATGCTTCTTCGAAATGTTTTTCTGACACCATTCCACGCCTACTTTCATGGCTTCAAAACCATGATAAGTACCGCTTGTCAAATACTTTGTCAAAGGCAAAGCCATTCGGCCAATGCCGCTACCAATGTCTAATACATTTTGGTCTTTTTGCAATTGACCACGCTCAATGAAAAATGCTCGCCACTCCTCCCCTGTCTTTTTAAAATCGCCACCGCCGGTGTAGATGAGGCCTTTAGGGGGCATCGTATCGTCTGAGCGGAATAAATCAATTGGAAAGTAAACGACTTTTCGGGCGAGTAAACGGAGGGATGGAGGAAGTGTGTAGTACAATTTTCTAAGCATGGCGCAAAAATAGGCAAATTCCTACGTATATTTATCCTTGAATTAACGTTCCTATAAAATGATAAAGCAACGAATAACTAGGGTTCTATTTTTATGTTGGGCTAGCCTTTCGCTAGCTTCGACTCCTCTTCTTGCTAAGCAATTACAAATTATTTCGAATGTTTATATCAATGAATTATCCGCGTCTAACAGTTTAATTGCAGATGACTTCGGAGAAACAGATGATTGGCTTGAATTGTACAATGCCAATGATACCGTTGTTAATTTACAAGGGCTTTATTTATCTGATAATTTAGATGACCTAACGAAATGGATGATTGCGGAGCCCATCGAAATTCCAGCAAATGCCTATGTTCTTTTTTGGATGGATGGCCAGCCGGATCAAGGAGGCATCCACGCTCCGTTCAAATTAGATAGCGATGGGGAATCAGTATATCTTTCTCAAATGGAAAACGGTAGTCTTGTTTTAATTGATGAAATAGATTTTCCAGAAACGCTTTCAAATGTGAGTTATGGCCGTGAGGAAGACGGTACTAATCAATGGGTGTTTTTTGGAACCCCAAGTCCTTTGGAGAGCAATGGAGGGAATGACCTGTTTTTCGAAACAACGCTTAATTATTCTTTAATCAGTGGGTTTTATGAGAGTGATACAACACTAACAATTTCTTGTACGGATCCGGATGTATTTATTCGTTGGACCTCGGATGGTTCTTTGCCTACAAACTCCTCGGAATTGTATAACATTCCTATTCCTCTTTCAGAGACCGTTTTAATTCGAGCAGCAGCATTTAAACCGGGCTATTCTGCCTCCGGTTTTTCTGATGAATTTTATTTGATTAATGAAGGGCATTCTTTGCCAATAGTACAAGTCAGTATTGATCCAAAATTATTATTTGATGATGAGGAAGGTATGTATGTTAGTGGTACTAATGGAATTTTAGGCAATAGCTCTGTAATCCCTCACAACTGGAACCAGAATTGGGAACGAGAAGCAGGAATCCGATTTATTGAGCCAAATGAAAAAGCCGCTTTCCAAATTCAAGCAGGGATAAAAATAGGCGGTAGTTATTCCCGTGGTTTTTCTATGAAGCCTTTTAATGTTTTTCTGAGAGAAGAAACTTATGGAGATTCCGTAGTAACCTACCCACTGTTTCCCCGATTGGATGTTGGTACCTTTCACCGTTTTAAGTTAAGAGCAAGTGGGAGTGACTTTCCGTTGACCCGAATACGGGATGGAGCTGTTCAGAGCATACTTTTCAATCAATTGGACATAGATCAAATGGCTTATCGACCCGTAGTGTTATATCTCAATGGAGCTTATTGGGGCTTTTACGGTTTACGTGAGTTTTTCGGTAAACATTATGTCGAGACACATCATGGAGTAGATAGAAATAATATTGATATTATTAAGACACCTTATAGTTGGCAAGAGGTAAAAGAAGGTGATTTAGTGGATTGGGATGACTTGACTGAGTTTATACGCAACAATGATTTTACAAATAACCTTACCTATAATCTGGTACAGGATCGCATTGATGTCAATGAATTTATTAATTACCATATTTCAGAAATTTATGTTGCCAACTATGATTGGCCGACCAATAATGTATCTGTCTGGCGAAGTCGCAATAATGGTAAATGGCGATGGCTACTTTATGATACAGACTGGAGTTCTGGCTTCGATAGAGACCGACCTGCTCTGGCCTCCTTGAATTCCATAGAGCATGCTACCACTGCTTTTGGAAATGATTGGCCGAATGGCGAGGGAAGTACTTTATTTTTGCGCAAGCTATTGACGAATGAGCGGTTCAAAGCTGAGTTTGTGCAACGAACTTGTACAATGGCGCAAACCATTTTTGCGCCAGAACGGACGACTCACTTTATCGACAGTCTTAGTGAGGACGTTGCTTCTGAAATGCCGCGTACTTTTGAGAAGTTTAATCCAGCCACTTCCGATTGGGACTACTGGGGCCCAGATCAAGCGGGTGGAAGTTTGGAGTCTTGGGAAGAACATTTAGAAAATTTTAAAAGTTTCTTTGAGGAAAGATGGCCTTACGTCTTAGAGGATTATGAAGATCATTTTAATCTTGATGGTCATTGTGATATTCATTTTAATTTTGACGAAACGACAAATGGAACAATTGTTTTACATGATAACGAAATGGAGATTCCTTTTGAATATTCAGGACAATATTTTCAAAATGTTCCGCTTAGAGTGAAGGCTATACCTAAGGAGGGGTACTATTTTGTTAGATGGGTAGAGGTGCGGGATAGTACTTCGGATTTTAGATTTTTAGCTAGCGAGAATACGACACTTACTCCTGTGTTTCTACAGAATGGAACGGTGGAACAACCATTGACAAAAGCGCCCTTTGTGGAAGCCTTTCCAAATCCAGCAAGAGGCAAATTACATCTTCAATTCAGCGATTTATCCAACAATAGTCTTTCTATTTTTGTTTACAACATATTGGGACAATTGATATATACGGAGGTTTTAGAAACAGAAATTTACCTTTTAGAACATGAGATAGACGTGAGTACTTGGTCTAAAGGTGTCTTTTTTGTGAAAACGGAGATTGGGGGGAAGAATGAGGTTTTTGAGGTAGTAGTGGAATAGAATGTTGCATTGTAGATGGGTAATTAGATTAAAAGAGGGAAAATGTAAAGGGAGGAGCTTTTCTAGGGTGGGCCCACCCTATCCGCCGCCGCCAGGTTCCGGAGCCTGCCTCCTTTGGTTGCCATACATAGCACAGCCACCCTAGATTAGCTGCTTAAGCGCAATATGGTTATATGTTTTTCCTTCTTTAAGGATATGTTGAACGTTCAATTGAGTCTATCCAAAGAATCAACACCCTGTTGTACAAAATGCATTTTTGAACAAGTCTCTACTAATAGGTTGCAGAAAAGCAGAAATTCCATAAATAAAAATCAAGTATTTTTACATGTATTTTAATATAATTCGAAATTAATTGATAACCATATAGTTACACGTGTATTTGACTAATGGAAAATAGGACTTCCCAATTACTTTTTCAATAAAAATATTAATAAATTTACATCTAGTCAGACTACATTACAGGAAAGAAGAACGTTCTCTAAACGGAACACTACCGCTTTTTTCCCGTTTTAACCATAGAGTATCTTTAGATTATTTTAATTCTTACGATTTACCGAAAAAGACATGAAGAATATCCTGATTATATTTGCGCTTACTTTTCTGGCTGCTTGTCAGAAAAATGCGGATCTTCCCAATCGAATTGTTGAGTTGGAATCGGAATTGCAGGCAGCTAAAGCAAAAATAGCTGAATTCAGCAAAATGAAGACAGAGCCAACAAGATCACTGGCTCATATGGTTTATTTAGATTTAAAAGAAGATATTAGCGATTTGGAAAGGAATACACTAGTAGGAGCCATTAGACGATTAAGTGAGATTGATGAGGTGAAGAGTTTGGAGATAGGTGATTTTAAAAATTTGAATGATCCTAGAGCTTTAGCTCAATTTGAATTATTTTTTCAAATGGATTTTAAAAACACGGAGGATTACAAAGTATATCAGAACCACAAAATTCATTTGAGGTTGAAGAAACTTGCAAAAGGATTGTTGGCTGGTCCGCCGGTAACATACGATTATGAGGTTAAAGGAAGGTGAAGTAGCTAGTGTATACAGTGATGATATTTCCTAAATATCCTTCCTATACATTAGTAGGGAATCTCCGTGACCTAATCACCCTTTTCAAAAATAGAGAATTAACGAAACGAAATAAAATATGCAACAAAACACTTACGTAGCGATTATGGCCGGAGGGATCGGCAGTAGATTTTGGCCGGGAAGCCGTGAATCACGACCTAAGCAATTCTTAGATATACTGGGCGTTGGAAAATCCTTGATTCGGTTGACTTTTGAACGCTTTTTGAAGCTCTGTCCAGCAGAGAATATCTTTATTGTAACCAATGGGATCTATAAAGACCTAGTCAAAGAACACTTGCCCGAAATCACCGACAATCAGATTCTTTGCGAGCCTTCTCGTAACAATACTGCTCCGTGCATTGCATACACTGCATTTAAACTGCAGGATTTGAACCCGAATGCGAATTTCATAGTTGCGCCATCTGATCATGTGGTTTTAAATGAACCCGCTTTTATTCGCTATTTGGAAAAAGGAATTCAGTTTGTAGCTAAAAATGAGGCCCTACTTACCCTAGGAATTCAACCATCTCGCCCAGACACTGGTTACGGTTACATCAACTACGAACCGACAAAAGGCGATAATGATATTTATCCAGTTACAGATTTTACGGAAAAACCAGATGTCGCCCTTGCTCGGGTCTTCATAGATAGTGGGGAGTATCTTTGGAACGCCGGTATCTTCCTTTGGAATGTAAAATCAATCCTTGCTGCGTTTGAAAATTATGCTCCAGAGATTTACAATATTCTAAATGCTCAACAAGGTGTTTACAACTCCTCTGAGGAGCAAGCTTTCATAGACAAGGCCTACCCCACAACACCCAAAATTTCTATTGATTATGCGATCATGGAAAACGCAGAAAATGTCTATACCCTGCCCGCTGACTTTGGTTGGTCGGACCTAGGAACCTGGGCTTCTCTTTTCGAAGAGTCTGAAGGTGACAAGGACAACAATGTAATCAACGGTGATCATGTGGTGACTTATGACACTACTAGTTGTTTGATTCGGGTGCCGAAGGATAAGTTGGTCGTAGTCAAGGATTTAGAAGACTATATCATTATTGATGAAGGAGATGTCTTGTTGATTCATCCGAAGTCGAAGGAGCAAGAGATCAAGGCGATTACGGCAGCTTTGAAGAAGGATAAGGGGGGCTTTCTTTAGCGTAAGGTATAACCTAAACGGCGCCACAAGCGCGGACCATTGAATTTGCAGAGCGGATTTAACTTAGCGTATTCGTTGCGTCGTTGCGGTTACAAAAAAGATAAAGATTTCAGTCCAATAACTCCACTGTTTCTAACTCTCGAAATAACTCCTCTAACAAAGATTCTTCTTCCTCCTCTCCTTTTTCTGCCTCGGTTGGCCATAGGTGAAAACCGCCTGTCCATCCCATCATTGTCCAGGTTCCCCAGATGCCGTTGTTGTCGACGCTACCTTGATAGGAAATGGTATGGGTGGCGTATTTTTTAGTCATTTGGCAAGTTGGATTTTTAGTGTCGTAAATGCCTGTCCAGGTGAAGGTGCCGACATCATCCGAGCCGGAGCCAGATATTTTTTGGTTTGCGAATGTTAGGTTTGAAGGCATGGGATGGCGGTCGGCGTTTGGGGTTTGATGGTAGGTGTAGAAGCCGTTCCAGGGGCCGGAAGGAAAGAGGGGGTGTTGTTCAGCGCTAGGATTTATATTCATCATAATTGTTTTGATTAATACCTCATTTTGTATTTAACAGCTGGGTTTCCGGTATAAATAGTTGAAGGTTCCAGATCTTTTGTGGCAACTGAATTCACAGTTAATATAGAATATTTATGACAAGTTACTCCGGGACAAACAACAGAACGAGCACCAAGGAAAACACCTTCATTTATATGGATAGGTTTGGTGAAAACTTCGAACTGGACGCTTTTATAATTATGATTACCAGTCAGTAACATCACCCCTTGTGCTAGATTAACATGGTCTTCAATAACTACTTCGTCCATATTATAAATCCAACTGTTTTCACCGATCCAAGAGTGATTCCCAATTGTTAATTTCCAAGGGTATTTAATATTAATATTGGGTTTATTCATTACAACCCCCTTCCCTATTTTAGCCCCAAATAATCTCAATAAAGCTACTCTAATTCTGCTACTTGGTAACAACGCATTTCTAAATAACAATGTGTTGGTAAGGTGCCAGAGGTAATATTTGAAATTAGAAGCACCGTGGTTGTATTCACTGGTATCAAAACGGGAAAGGTCTACCTTTTTCTTTTCCATTTTATTTTGTTAAGTGCTTGATTAATTGTCTTTTTATTTCTGCAAAAGTGCTAGGGAAATGCCGCTCTAAACTAAAAATCACCCTATTTTTAAAGCGATTTAGGTCTTTTGGGAAGTTAACTTGCATTCCATTTTTGGTCTGCAAATGTACCGTTTTGATTCTACTTTGATATTGTAATAAACGTTCTGATTGCGGAATAAAATGCCCTGTGAATGATTTTCTGGATTTGTTTAAGTCTATTGTCGGTAGTGATCCGTGCAACGTCTTTGCATGCCAGATAAGGACATCCCCTTTTTCTAAGGCAGGCGCAACTAATGTTAGGTTCTTCTCCTTTATGATGTTAATTACCAACTCCTTGTATCGATCATGATTGAAGGCAATATCGAAGTCACCACCATTTTTTGAAAGGTCTATTTTATGACTTTTGGGGTAAATGTAGAACCGCCCCGCATCAGGTGCTATATCTTCCATCGCAAACCAAACACCAGCCATGTTAAAATTTTCAGAATCAAGATAGTAAGTGTCCTGATGTGCCCAGGTTTTGGGGTTCCCATCGAAGAACATGCTTTGTACGAGTTTTGGTTGCTCTCCAAAAATATTATTCAATGCACTTTGAACGACAACTGTTGTAAGTACCTCAATCCCCGATTTTCTAAATGCCTTAAAATGTGTAGGATTCATACTTTGAACGTTAAGAATAGAATTGAGCATATGGTTTCCAGCAGTGAAAATATGTTTTTCTAAGCTACCGGATGCTTGTCTGTAAATGTGCCCTTTGTAGGGCTTTACCTCTCTTTCAAAGACTTGAACGACCTTATCGCATTGATCTACATGGACTGCATTTCTGACTACTACATATCCATTCTGGTTGTAATAGTTTTTTATTTTTTGAGGCGTGTTTAGCCTTTTATAAGGGTCATTGTCTGTAACGGCTGTTGGGATAGAGACTTGAGTTTGTATAGGTGATGTTATTTGGAATTGATTCATATGGAGTTAAATATTTAAAGCTATCTTCCCGTTCTTTTTATAGTATAAAGGTAAATA
>CAZDTI010000123.1:0-19959 GCA_964508085.1 uncultured Saprospiraceae bacterium
ATTTATAATTTTAAACGTGGCTTCGGTTATCACCACCAAAGTGCGCGCAATGCTTTGCAAATGAACGTAGGGGTTAGTGAAGCTCTGCCCATGTTTTCAGAACAAGCGGCTTACTACGGATTGGAGGCCACCGATTGGAGTTGGTCACCTCTTCTTTTTGATTTTGACAATGATGGAGACAAAGATGTTTTCATTACTAATGGCATTGTCCGCAGACCGAATGATATGGATTTTGTCAGCTTTCATTTTGACCCTAAAGATCCCAATAAAGTCAATCAACTTCAGAAAATGCCGGAGGGGAATGTGCCGAATTGCTATTTTGAAAACGATAGTAAAGCTAAGTCTTTTGTCAAAAAAGAGTATTTCAATAACAGTATATCTACAGGCGCCGCTGCCGCTGATTTTAATCAGGATGGCTTGTTGGATATTGTAATCAATAACATTAATGCTCCCGCTACTATATTGAAAAATAATCGGGACCAAAAACAAAATTATTATCTAAGTGTAAAATTGAGAGGAGAGGAAGAGAATTATTTCGGTATTGGAGCTTCTGTTTACTTATATCAAGATGGGAAGGGGCAGTTGAGTCATATTAAAACCTCATCAGGTTTTCAATCTTTCAGCGAGCCAATGTCGCATTTTGGTTTAACCAATGCTAAGGTGGATTCCATAAAAGTAATTTGGCCAGATGGTTTTGTACAAGTAGAAACGATTTCGGAAATTAATACCACTCTAGAATTAAAAAAACGAAAGACAAAGAAACCGCAGGACGCGAATTTGAATAAAGTGCGGTTTGTCAATAATGTAGAAAGCTATAAACACAAAAAGAACGATTTCAACGATCAACAAACTCATAAATGGCTGCTCTACAATCTATCTGATTCCGGTCCCAGAATGACAACCGTAAATGAATCTGAAATCTACCTCACTGGAAATAAAAGTACAGTGTCGGGAAAGATGAATCTGACGTCAATGGATTTTACGTTTTCTACCAATAAGCAAATCCCTAATCATGCCGTTTCCGCTTTTTTTGATTGGGATAAAGATGGAGACGAAGACGTTTTCATTGGCTTAAATGCGAAGCCTGAAAGTTATGGCACTGCAGATTCTTCTTACTTGTTGTTAAATGAAAACAACAGTTTTACGAAAATGAATCTCCCGCTCGCTGAAATGATTTACGACGCGGAATGGAGCGACCTTGATGAGAATGGTTTTGCAGATTTGGTTGTTGTTGGTCATTGGATGCCGATCACTATTTTTTACAATGATGGCAAGAACTTAAATAAAACGGAATTGCCCGAGAGTAGCGGCCTTTGGTTTAGTGTTCTGATTGATGATTTGAATGGCGATAACCAGAAAGACATCATTGCTGGGAATTACGGAATTAATCACGGATTGAAAGCGAGTAAAGAAAACCCGATTCGTTTTTACCAAAATGATTTTGATAAAAATGGTTATACAGAAACCTTGGTGACTTATGTCAAAGATGGAGTAGAAGTGCCTTATCCAAATCAAAGTTTATTTGCATCTCAAATTCCGGCAGTAAAGAAAAAATACCTAAAGAATATAGATTATGCTTCTGCCAAAGTCAATGAATTGGTGACGGAAAAGATGTTGAATAAAGGAAAACGTAGTCAAATTGTTACACTAAGTTCTTCTTGTTTTTTGCAAGAGCAAAAAAATACTTGGAAGAAGCAGTCTTTGCCATCGGGATTACAAATGGCTCCGCTCTTCGCTATTGAAAAAATGAAAGACAATACCTATTTCTTTGGAGGTAATTTTCATGAAGTAGATCCCAATTGGGGAAGGCAGGACGCGACTTATTTGTCAGCTTACAACTATGGAAAGGAAGAGTGGTTGAATGTTTCGAATTCGTTGAGATTACCTTTGGTGAAGGGAGCGATTCGTGATCTTATTTATAAAAATGAAAAGCTGTTTATTGCAATGAATAATGATTATTTGAAAATGATTGATTTTACGAATTAAGAACTTGAATAATGCTGTCTTAAAAAGGCATGTATTGAACTTGCCGAAATAGATCTTCCAAGTTATTGATTATTTTATCCATGCATTAAAATATTTACCAACTGAAAAACATAAAAATATGATTCAAGAAAAAATGTCATCTCTTTTTAGCCTACGGTTCAATCGACCTCTAATCGGAATACTTTCCTTTTTATTGATGACCCTTGTGCTTCAAGCCCAAAGTAGCTGGGAAAAGGTAGCTACTGATATTGATCCAAGTAACTATTATGGTGTCACTGTTGCCAATGGAATTATTGGAGTCGTTTCTTCTCCAGAACCGTTGAAAGTACAAGATGTAGTACTGAACGGAACATACGACTATTACCAAAGAGGACGTGTTTCCAACATCTTAAAAGCTTTTAATCATCTGAATATGAACTTGGATATTGACCGAGAGCGAATTGGTCAAAACAACATTCAGAATTATCAGCAAAAACTGAATATGCAAGAAGCCGCATTAGAAACCAGCTTCGATGTGGGTGGAAAAGCAAAAGTGAAAACGACAATGATGGCCTTACGCCACTTGCCATACACGGCTATGATCATGGTCGAAATTACGGCAAAACAAAACATCGAAATCACTCCAATGTCAGTGATAGAAGCTCCTGTTCATTTGAATGATGTTCGGAATTATTATGCAGAAATAGATCGGCCACATGTCAAAATTCCTTTGATGACTTCTGTTGGTTTAAGTCCTTCCGGAAACATAAAAGTAGCGGCATCTAACAGCTTTATTTTCGAAGAAGGACATGGTCAGGAACCTGTATTGATTCATGAAGACTGGGACTACAATATGCACCTGACTAAGTTTCATAAAAAGCTAAAAGCAGGAGAGACTTATTCCTTCTCTGTCGTCGCTTCTACTTGTGCATCGACACAATATGAAGATCCGCATAATGAGGCAGAACGCTTAAGTATCTATGCAATGCTAGAAGGTCGGGATCGGTTATTGAAAAAGCATAAAGAGGCTTGGGCGGAGTTATGGAAAAGCAATGTTACCATAGAAGGAGATGAAAATACAACTAGAGATATTCGATTTGCCTTGTATCATCTTTATTCTTTCGCTAGAGCAGGAACGGCATATTCTCTATCTCCAATGGGGCTGTCTGGTTTAGGTTATAATGGTCATATCTTTTGGGATACCGAATTGTGGATGTATCCACCTCTTTTAATGATGCAACCGGAAATTGCAAAATCATTGTTGGAATATCGTTTCGAACGATTGGAGGCGGCAAAACAAAACGCTTTTGCGCATGGATATAAAGGAGCGATGTATCCCTGGGAGTCCGCTGGTGATGGTTCTGAGGATACGCCAGTTTGGGCCTTGACGGGACCTTTTGAACATCATATTACCGGTTGCGTTGCCTGGGCTTTTTGGAAATATTATGAAGTGACTGAAGACAAAGATTGGCTGGTAGAAAGAGGCTATCCAGTCTTGAAGGAAATTGCAGATTATTGGGCCAGTAGGGTAGAGCGGAATGGAGAGGGACAATACAATATCAATAATGTAGTCGCCGCCGATGAATGGGCGGAAAACGTAGACAACAATGCCTTTACTAATGGAGTAGCTATTTTAGCCCTGCGCTATGCAACGAAAGCCGCCGAAAGTCTGGGTAAAAAAGCAAATCCGGATTGGATGCATGTAGCTGATAACATTCCGATTCTACAATTTGACAATGGAGTGACTTTGGAACATGCTACTTACAAAGGAGAAGAAATTAAACAAGCAGATGTGAATTTACTTGCCTATCCACTTAAGATAATAACAGATAAATTACAAATTGAAAAAGACCTGAAATATTACCAACCGAAAATGTCCCCGACTGGGCCAGCAATGGGCTCAGCAATATTGTCTATCTTGTACAATCGATTGGGAGATGCAGATAAAGCCGCGGATGTATTTGCCTACAGCTATAAGAGAAATGAAGTGCCACCTTTTGGAGTGATATCGGAAGCTGCTGGTGGAACGAATCCTTATTTTGCAACGGGAGCGGGAGGGATGCTGCAAGCTGTTTTGTCTGGGTTTGGCGGTTTGGATATTTCTGAAAAGGGAATTCAGCAAGTAGAGGCGACCATTCCAAAAGATTGGAAGAAGTTGATTATTACAGGTGTTGGAAAAGAGAAGAAAACATATATCAATGAATATTAAAAAACGCAATAGGTGTTGGCCCGATTTAGAGTATTTGCTCACACAGAGGCCACAGTATAAACGTGCGAAAATTACATTAGCTCTGTGTGCTCTGTGCTCTCTGTGTGATTAAAAACACGATAGGTGCGTACCAATTTAGAGTATTTGCTCACACAGAGTTCACAGAGGCCACAGAGCAAACGCGCGAAAACTGTACCTAGGGTTTGCCCGATTAACTAGTTCCGCCTGATTAAACATTGCGATAGGTGCGTACTACAATTTTCAATTATCCATTTTTAATTTTCAATTATCCATTTTCAATTAAAGAAATATGCTAAGCCAATCCTTCAAAATAAAAGCAGCGCTTTACATCAACTATTTCGTATTTGCGATTTTACTGAATAGCGTCGGAATTGTTATCCTAAAAGCACAGGAAAATTATGGTGTCGATGAAGTTCAAGCTAGTATTTTGGAATTATTTAAAGACTTACCCATTGCAATTGTCTCGTTTTTTATTGCTTCATTTTTACCTCGCTTGGGTTATAAAAAAGCGATGCTAATAGCTTTGGGAATAGTAACCTTCGCAGCTCTAGGAATGTATGCAGGCAATTCCTTTACCTCTGCGAAAATGTTGTTTTTATGTGTAGGAGCTGCTTTCGCTTTGATAAAAGTATCGGTTTATGCCACTATTGGTTTAGTGACTTCCAATGAATCGGAACACAACAGTTTGATGAGTAATATCGAAGGCTTCTTTATGTTTGGAATTACCTTCGCGTATTTCTTATTCCCAGCATTTAATACGGAAGGAACAGCAAATGATTGGTTGAATGTGTATTTGTTCATAGCCTTGTTATGTGTTTTGTCCTTTGCCTTTTTATGGACAGCGAAGTTTGATGATACTCAAGAGATCGCTGGAGCAAATTTAGCAGAGGATTTTGGCGCAATGCTAAAACTAATGTCAAAATTGTTAGTACTCGTTTTTGTATTCAGTGCCTTCCTTTTTGTTATGGTCGAACAAGGAATCATGACTTGGTTGCCAACTTTTAATAAAAGAGTATTTGACATTCCCGAAAATGTAGCCATCATGATGACGGCCGTTTTGTTCATCGCAATGGGGGTAGGACGATTGTTGGCTGGCCTTTTAGTTAAACGAATCAACTGGTTTCCATTACTTGTCGTTTGTTTACTCCTGGCTATGGCAACTGTTCTCTTTATTTTACCTTCTGCTATAAATAGTAAAATTGCAGGAGTCGAATCCATTTTTGAAATGCCTTTACTGGGTTTTGCTTTTCCAATTGTTGGTTTGTTTTTAGCACCAATTTATCCTTTAATAAATTCTACAGTACTTAGTGCTTTGCCTACGAAATTGCACAGCCAAATGTCAGGACTAATCATTATATTTTCTGCAATAGGAGGAACCTTAGGCTCTCGGTTAATTGGTTATTTGTTTAAAAACGTGGGAGCGGAATCCGCCTTTACTTATACGTTAATTCCAATGGGGGTTTTGCTCTTGGCACTCTTCGCTCTTTATCGTCTAACCAGAAAACCTCAAGAAATATGAAATACCAAACACCCGATCAAATCTATGGGGATCTTTTTAGTGAACTGCATCTTCATCCGGTTTTAAAAGATGGGAAACTTATTTCGGATGCAACAGCACTTTCTCCTCCTGCGGAAATTGTAGCTGCTTATGAAACTGAAAAATCAAGTTCTGATTTTAATATCAATGATTTTTTTAAAAAACACTTTAAAGTAAATGAACTGTTAGAAAGTAATTTCAAAACAGATCGTTCTAAATCGGCAGAGGAACATATCCGAACGCTTTGGGACGTGCTGAGTCGTCCCGCAGATGTGGTGGAAGAAGGAAGTTCTATTATTCCTTTACCGCATCCATATCTAGTACCGGGCGGCCGTTTCAATGAAATTTATTACTGGGACAGTTTTTTTACAATGTTGGGTTTGAAAATTCATAACCGTTGGGACATCATAGAAGGGATGGTCCAGAATTTTTCCTGGTTTATTGACAACATAGGTTTTATTCCAAACGGAAATCGAAGCTATTTTTTGAGTCGCTCGCAACCTCCTTTTTATGCTATGATGGTTTCGCTTTTGGCAAAAGAAAAAGGCGATGATATGCTAGTAAAGTATTTGCCGCAGCTAAAAAAAGAATATGCCTTTTGGATGAATGGCGAAGAGAACTTGTCTGAAGATAATCGTGCATTTGAACATGTTGTTCAACTAGAAGGAGGAGTTTTGAATCGATATTTTGATCGCAGTCCCGTTCCTCGTCAGGAAATGCATAAAGACGATGTGGACTTGGTTGAGGAATCGGATCGAGAAAGTCAAAAGCTGTGTCTCGATATTCGTTCCGCTTGTGAATCTGGCTGGGACTTTAGCTCTCGTTGGTTTGATGATGCAAAAGAATTGGGAACAATTAATACATCGGAAATCATACCTGTGGATTTGAATTGTCTGCTTTTTGTTCTGGAACAAACCATTGCGAAAGCTTGCCGATTATCAAATGACATAGAAGAAAGTAAAATCTTTATTGAAAAAGCAAAGAAGAGAAAAGCACTTATCCAGCAGTATTGTTGGAACATAGAAACAGGTTTCTTCCATGATTATCAATACGTTCAGTCAAAGCACACCACTGTGATTAGTGCTGCAGGGGTTTATCCTTTATCTTTTAATATAGCAACAAAAGAACAAGCGACGCAAGTTGCAGAAAAAATAACAAAACATTTACTTTTTGATGGAGGAGTAGCTTGTACCCCAATTACCTCAGGCCAACAATGGGACGCGCCCAATGGTTGGGCACCCTTACAATGGATGACAGTAGCCGGACTGGAAGCTTATGGCCTTAATGAATTGGCGCTGGATATCGCAAAACGATGGACGAATTTGAATGAAAAAGTGTATGCCAATACCGGGAAATTTATGGAGAAATATAATGTGGTTGATCTGTCTTTGGACGCTGGTGGAGGGGAGTATCCGGTGCAGGATGGGTTTGGTTGGAGCAATGGGGTTTATTTGGCGTTGAAGGAGTTTGTGAATTCAACAGCCAGTATGCCAGCGCTTGCCCCCAGCCCCTAAAGGGGAGCTTCCTCCCGCTCGGTAGTCAAAATGATTGTCTTGGCGTTTGCCTGCTTTTTGCCAAGAAAAAGTAAGTCGCCAAAGGGCTCTGGAAACGTTTAATTTTTTTAAAAAAAAGTTTCTTTTATAAAATAGAAATATAACAAGCTAATTACATCCATGAAAAAAATATGGTGGAAAGAACAAGTCATTTACCAAATTTACCCACGCAGTTTCAAAGACAGCAATGGAGATGGAATCGGTGACCTACGTGGGATCATATCGAAGCTAGACTATCTCAAATATCTGGGCGTTGACATCCTGTGGCTGTGTCCGATTTACGATTCGCCCAATGACGACAACGGGTACGATATTTCTGATTACTACAACATCCATCCAGAATATGGAACGATGGAGGATTTCCAAGATTTACTCGATGGCCTTCATGCCCGAGAAATGAAATTAATCATGGACATCGTCGTTAATCACAGTTCTGATGAACATCTTTGGTTTGAACAATCGAAGTCATCGAAAGAGAATCCTTACCGGGATTATTATTATTGGAAACCTGGAAAGAATGGTGGTCCGCCAAACAACTGGAAATCTTTTTTTGGAGGTTCCGTTTGGGAGTATGACGAACACACCAAGGAATATTACTTACATCTTTTTTCCAAAAAACAACCAGAACTTAATTGGGAGAACCCAAAACTCCGGGAAGAAATTTACAAGATATTAACGTTCTGGATGGACAAAGGAATCGATGGCTTTAGAATGGATGTTATTTCCCTAATTTCCAAACGATTGGATTTTGCAGATACGACTCTTCCAGGATTGAATGATGTGATCAAAGAAGTGTATTCCAACGGTCCAAAAGTGCATGAATACATTCAGACGATGAATAAAAAAGTATTCAGTAAGTATGATGTTATGACTGTAGGAGAGGGGCCGGGAATTTGTACAGAAGTTGGTCTTGATTATGTTGGGGCAGAGCGAGACGAACTGAGTATGATTTTCCATCTTAATCATATGTATTTGGGGCATGGGCCTTTTGGTAAATTTGATCCGGTCGAATATAGTTGGGAAGACATTGTCGACATCATTATAAAATGGGATGAGGCGATGGGAACTTCTGGATGGATTAGTATTTTCTTAGACAATCATGATTTCCCGAGATTGGTTTCACGCTTTGGAAATGATAAAGAATATCGAGTTGAAAGCGCTAAATTATTGGCGATGATGATGTTTACTTTGCGTGGTACGGTCTGCATTTTTCAAGGTTCAGAGTTGGGAATGTCTAATGTTCATTTTCCGAAATTGGAAGATTATGAAGATGTAGAGACGCATACTTTTTATAAAGAGTTTGCAAAGCGTGGTGTCACTAAAGAAGATTTTCTACAACGCGTTCACGAGCATGGACGTGATAATGCACGAACACCAATGCAATGGGATGAAAGTAAAAATGCGGGTTTTACAAGCGGAGAACCTTGGTTGAAAGTAAATCCAAATTTCAAAGAAATAAATGCAGCGGAAGCACAAGAAGATGAGGATTCTATTTTTCATTTTTATAGAAAAATAATGAGCTACAGAAAGAGTTGTAAGACTTTGGTTTATGGTTGTTTCAAAAGAATTCCTCAGGACTCAAAAGATCTTTTTGCCTATGAAAGAACGGATGAAGAAGGACGTTATTTGGTAGTTCTAAACCACAGTAACTATGAACGAAAATATGATTTAGATTTAGATAATTACGAATTGGATTTTTACAATTTAGCAAACCCCCAAAATGGAAAGCTCTCCCCTTGGGAAGGGCGTATCTATAAGCAAAAAACCACATGATAGTTATGAGATTGAAATACCCCCCACCTATAAGAATGATTAAAATTCGAGCTGCCTTTTGCATCTTCTTTTTTGTAATGAGCGCTGTTAATGCTTGGGCGCAAAATGACGTCGGGAAAATTGTTGATCTCTCCGTTGATAATAAACGGTTGGTAGAAATTCTCTACGAATTGTCCTCTGCACATCAAATCAAATTTTTCTTTGAACCCAACGATTTGCCTTATTATCCATTGAATGAAAATTTTGAATCCGAAGCTATTTACGCGATTATAAAAAAGCTTACGGATGGAACAAAGTTGATTGTCGTTCCTCATGAAGACAAAGGTTTGTGTGTTATACAAAGACCCAAGGCGAATGCTGAATATGTTGAATCGCTTATCAAAAAATGGGAAGATGGGACCTATAATTATCCTTTTGATGAGCGTGCGGAAGTATTGAATTATACTTTTGGAGACCAAAGTCAAAATCAAGGAATTGCGAAATTGACAATTTCACTTATTGATGAAACCCTTAATGAGTCCATTATAGGTGCCGTGGTTAGTAATAAAGATTTAACTGTGAATGGTGTTTCTGGAGCTGACGGAAATATAATGTTAGAAATTCTAAAGGGAGAGCATACGCTGCTCGTAAATTATATTGGTTATCAAAGCATAGAGCTAAATCTAGGATTGTATGAAGACGCTAAGATTGACCTTTCAATGAGCTTTCAAAGTTTCTTGTTTGATGAAATCGAAGTGGTTGCTTCTGGCATAGATCAAAAGTTGAAAAGCTCAGCGGTTGGGACGGAAGTCATTGATATCCAAAAGTTAGAAAGTATTCCTCAGGTACTCGGAGAGGTGGATGTCATCAAGTCATTAGAGATTTTACCAGGGGTTACTACCGCTGGAGAATTGTCATCAGGTTTCAACGTTAGGGGAGGAAACATTGACGAAAGTCTGGTGCTTTTAAACGATGGAATTATTTTTAATCCCACTCATATTGTTGGGTTTATTTCGGCTTTCAATGCGGATGCCTTAGATAATGCAACGCTATATAAGTCTTATGTCGATCCTGCTTATGGCGGAAGAGGTTCAGCGGTGTTGGACTTAAAATCGGATGCCTCCAATGTTAAAGAATTCAAGGGGAAAGGAGGCTTGGGAACTTCAATGGCAAAATTATACCTGGAAGGCCCTATCACAGAAAAAATAGACTTTCACATTTCCGGAAGAGGTTCTTTCAATGATTATTTATTGAGTCTGGTTGCTAATACAGAACTGAGAAATAGTAATGCTCGCTTTTTTGATTTCAATGGCGGATTGACTTACCGAATTAATGATAAACACAAGGTTAATTTCAATAATTATTACAGTAGCGACTTTTTTGAATACAACGACGAATTTGGTTTTAAATGGTCGAATTCTCATCTGGGATTGCAATGGAAAAGTAATTGGACAGAGAAAACGTATTCCTCCTTATCTTTAAACTATGGCACTTACGATACCGATAATTTTACCTTGGGGACACCAGAGGCCTCTAGTTTCAAGTCGGGATTGTATTATTATAAAGTGCTGGCTTCTGTAAATAGACAAATCGGTGAAAATGGTTTCCTGAAAGTAGGAGCAGAATTCATTGAATACCACAACCGATCTGATCGCTTAGACCCTTCAGCAGGAAGTACAATTACGGCCAAAAGTATCCAAAGAAAAGCAGGAATTAGTTTATCCCCCTTTCTAACATTTAATCAAAAAATAGGCGAGCGGATTACTTTTGAAACGGGCATCAGATGGTCTAATTATTTTACAACAGGGCCAGGGCAAATATTCTCCTACGAAGGTGACGAGAAGGAAGAACGTACTATTGTAACACAAGAAGAACTTAACGGTTTCGATACAGAAGGTACGCATCGGGTAATTGAACCCAGGTTTTCTATCAATTATAATTTTACTGAAAACTGGTCGGTAAAAGCAGCTTACAATCGAATGAGCCAGAATATCTTTCAGCTCAGTACCACAAATACTGCCTTGCCTTCTGACCTATGGATTTTCACAGACCGACATATTCAACCGCTTATTGTTGATCAATATTCAATAGGTTTATTTACCGCAAATAAAAGGAAGCATTTTAGTGTGGAGGTTGACGTCTTTGCCAAGCGTTTTGATAATTTATATGAGCTGCGAAACTTTTCGCAAGTTGTTTTAAATGAGCACATAGAAACGGAACTCATAGATGCAGAAGGTAAAAGTTATGGCTTTGAATTTTTATTCCGAAAACAAAAAGGAAAGTGGACGGGGAACGTAGCCTATACCTATAGTCGGGCACTACGAAAAACAACAGACGAATTTAAAAGCATAAATAACAACGAATTCTTTGCTTCCGATTTTGATATCCCGCATCAGTTGAATATTTTAGCTTCTTATCAAGGTTTGCCAGTGGTGTTTTTCAACTTTGCCTATGTATTTAAATCCGGAAAACCAACAACGATTCCTTCTGGAACAATTATTCAGGATGATATTTTGGTTCCCTTGTACGCGCGTAGAAATCAAGAACGTATACCGTATTATTCTCGTTTTGATTTTTCAATAACAATGGATTTACGAAAAACCAAGCAAAAAGGATTTCGAAACTCTTTTACCTTAGGTGTATATAATTTACTGGGACGAAACAACGCAAACAATGTATTCTTTAGGCGATCTGCAAAAGGAAATATTGTGCCTTTTCAGTTTGCTGTAGTAGGATCTGCTATCCCGAATTTGACTTGGAATTTTGTGTTTTAGTGGGAGGGTAAGGGCGCTATGTTTTTTAGGGGGCTTCTCGCTTTGCTTGAAGGAGGGGACGGCTAAGGCCTGCCCTGAGCTTGTCGAATGGGGCGCAAAGAAACGCAAAGGTGGCGCGAAGGTTTTGGATGTATTAAGTTAAGTTGTTGCATAGCTGTATTTGTAGTGCCTTGTTGAAATAAGTTTAGCCGCAGATGGTAAAAGGGGGCTTTGTGAACTATGTAAAAAACTGCGAAGCAGTTTTACTATGTGTGCTTCTGCAAAATAAGGGCTATGTGCTCTATGTGACTATGTGTTTAAAACCCGCATAATAAGCGCCTCGCGTGTTACAATCTTTTGCCACACTATTAGGTGTCAGACAAGTCTTAAATAATACATTCACGGAAACTCGAAATTGAATGTTACAAAAAAAAAAATGAATCAAAAAAAACAAAATACCATGCTCCGATTTTTCCTTTCTTTGTCAATCATCTTTTTGATACTGAGTTCATTTTATGCTTGTATCGACCAAATAGATTTAGAAGCAGAAACAACAGACTCCGTCGTAGTAATTGATGGCCTTCTCACGACGGAACAAGAATTACAAGTCATCCGAGTTTCCGAATCCATTGATATAAATAGTCAGATTCCAATTTATATTTCAGGAGCGAAGATTTATGTAGAAGATGCTGAAGGCAATAGAACTGAATTTTTGGAACAGGGTGATGGCAACGGATATGTAGCAGAAACAAAAGCCGTAAGTGGAAAGCAATATCGGCTGTTTGGAATATTGCCAGATGGTAGAGAAATAACAAGCAATTTACAAGCGGTTCCAAAACCACTTCCGATTGATCAAATTTCGGTAATAGACACTTTAGTCGATTTTGTGGACGACAGTGGAAATCCACAGAGAATACGAGTTCTTGATTTCTATGCAGCAGCCTCCGTACCGCAGGTAGCACAAGATCAATATTTACGTTTTAGCGCAAAAACGGCTTATCAAATTTCGGAGATCACCTGTGGGCCATTTCACACACCAAAGACCTGTTATTTTTATAATGACAATCCGCCAATTGATGTGAATCTTTTTAAAGTAAATCAATCGGAGGTACCTGTCCAATACAATAGCTTGGTTTACCGAAGAGGGATAGATAATATCTTTGGGGAAGTATTCGCATTAGATTTGCGTCTTTATACCTACAATGAAACAGAATATGAATATTGGGAGGATTTGAAATCCATATTTGATCAAGATGGCGGAATTACCGATAGTACTCCGGGGCGCCTTTCGGGAAATATAACTGCAAACGATGGCTCCGAAATTCAAGGTCAATTTGCAGTAGTCGGGAAAACAAGAAAAATAGAAATTGTGAGGAATGGCGATTTTCCAACCCAACAATTACCACTTTGTGGAATACCGGGTTCGCGTCCATTTCCATTACCCGATGCTTGCTGTGCTTGCGATTTATTGTCAAAAGCAAACTTGGAGAAACCACCTTACTGGCCATAAAGAATTAAGGATCTTGGACAAAAAAATGATTCTGGCAAGGAGCGGGCAGATTTCCCCTTCAGGGGTTAGGGGCAGCGGTGGTAGAATTTACTGGCTCCACAGGAGTTGTTGTCAAAGAACCAGAACTAAAAACGAATCGCTACTTCTATAAGCACCATTCAAAACTATAGCGTTGACTCTTTTAACAAGATTATCTAAAAATACATAATGAAAAAACCTAAGTTATCCTTTTGGCAAATTCTAAATATGAATGTTGGATTTTTCGGAATCCAATACAGTTTCGGTTTGCAGCAAAGTGCAGTTACTCCTATTTATGATTTCTTGGGAGCTGCCCCAGATCAAATTCCTTTGCTTCACCTTGCCGGCCCTGTAACCGGACTTTTGGTGCAACCCATAATTGGTGCACTGAGTGATAAGACCTGGAGTCCAAGATTTGGAAGAAGAAAACCCTATTTTCTAATCGGAGCGCTACTCTGTAGTATTACCCTCTTGGCTTTTCCCTATAGTAGTTCCCTTTGGATGGCAGCTGGTCTTTTGTGGATTTTAGATGCGGGTAATAATACCGCAATGGAACCTTATCGAGCATTGATAGCCGATAAACTAGACGATGAGCAACAGCCATTGGGTTTCCAAATGCAAAGTTTTTTTACGGGCTTAGGGCAAACCTTGTCTAATCTGTCCTTGTTTATTTTTCCTATTATAATCGTTGGAAAAACGGGGTCATTGCCTTCTTGGGTTTATGCTTCCTTTTTTCTTGGTGCCTTTTGTTCGATTGCCTCCATTCTTTGGAGTATCAGTAAAACAGATGAAATACCGCCAACGGAAGAAGAACTGGCAAAATTACGAAGCGAAAATAACAGTGTGCTTACACCGCTTATTGAAATTTTTGCAGCCATTAAAGATATGCCAAAGGTCATGTGGCAATTGGCTTTAGTCTATTTATTTCAATGGTATGCTTTGTTTTGCTATTGGCAGAATTCCTCCAAAAGTATTGCGCTTTCCGTTTGGGATGCAACTCCTTCTGGAAATGAGGAGCTATACAGTGAAGCCGTTGGTTGGTCAGGATTGGTGAATGGTTGGTATAACGTGGTCACCTTTTTAGTTGCCTTTTTATTGGTTGGCTTTACCAAGAAATATTCTCCAAAATATGTACATGCACTTTGTTTAATGGTCGCCGCCGTTGGATTTTTAGCTTTCCCACTTATTGCAAATAAATACTTGCTGTTTTTTGCCATTACCGGTTTTGGGATTGGCTGGGCAAGTATGATGGGAATTCCTTACTTAATCGTTGTACCAGATATTCCGAAAGAAAGATATGGGGTGTACATGGGAATTATTAATATGATGATTGTGATCCCAATGATCTTTCAAACATTGACTTTTGGCTTTGTGCTAAAGAATTTTTTAGGGAACGATCCTCGGAATGCGATTACTTTTGCGGGTGTTTTGTTAGTAGCTGCAGCATTATGTACGCTTTTAATCAAGAGCAATAATAGTAAGCTTAAAGCTGAACCGGCCTAGGTCTAGATTTTATATGAATAAATACATTAACTGTAATACCTAAAAAAAAGTAGCCCTGAACTTTACCGTTCAGGGCTACTTTTTTATAATAGGAACCGAAGCATTCAGTTAGTTTTCTATATCCATTTTAAATATTGAAATATAGCTGACTTGTTTAGTCTCTGAGTTTCACGAACTTCTTTACATCATATTCCCGGAGTTCATTGACGAATTGAATGAAGTAAATCCCGCTCGGAAAGTCCTGAACATCAAAAACCAATTTATATTCGCCCATCCTTAGAATGCTGGATTTAAAAAGCACTCCTGCGTCATTGTAGATACTAATGATCTGGTCTTTTTCCGATATATTTGGAGTCTCAAAAACAACCTGAGCATATGTTTGAGATGGGAAAACTTTAAATTTTGTAGAAGCATCAATTTTTACAACGGCCATATCGAATAGCTCGAACTTTCCATCAAAGTCAACTTGCTTAATTCGGTAATAATTATTTCCTCTTTCTGGAGCGTTGTCAACGTATTTGTAATACTGCATTTTATCAGTCGTACCATTGCCTTCAATTTTTGCAATGGATTCGAAATCTCTTCCGTTAATACTATGCTGCAACTCAAAGTAATCGTTGTTTTCTTCAGAAGCTGTTAACCACTCTACAAGTACATCTTCCTGATCGGTTAAGGCAGCTGTAAAGCTAATGAGTTCTACGGGTAAAGGACCTCCGCCCGGAATGGCGGTTCCATTATCACCGCCGCAGCTGTTGTTTATATTATTGCCATTGCCATTGTTGGCGTAGCCATAGATGCTTGCAGAAATAGAAGGTTCAAAGGGTGGACAGTCCACTTCTACGGTAAAGGTAAAGCTAACCGATCCTTGGGGCAGAAAGTTATTGCCTCCTCCAGCAGAAATCTCTTCCTCATCAGTACCCGCAGTAAAAACTACTCTTTTAACAGTATTGTCAGCAACTACATTAGCGGTAAGTTCAAGGTCGTAGGAGCAATTACTACCATTGTCAACGGGTCCAACCATTGAAAACTGTAGGTTGTTTATGCATTGTCCTGTTAGGTATAATGATGAAAGACTAAATAAGAGTAAAAAGTAAAATGTTTTCATGGATTAAGGAGTTTAAAAGATTTAAAAAATCAAAATTAATAACAAGTGTATGTAATGTTAACGGTACTCGTTTTATGGCAACAACTGAGCAGATTCGATTTACTTCAGTTGTTAATAGCTTCACTAAGCTAGCACGAAACCAGCAAAAAGCATAGACCAACGAATAACTCTGTATCAGAGTAATCCGGATTAAAATTATTGAGTAATAAGAATTTGTCAATGACTAACCTAGTAAACTAGGAATCCTAAAAGTTAGTCAAGAATTATTTTGGAATGAAATCTAAAGGCAGGCAGTAGAGTCCATCTGGTTTTTCTCTTTATACAAATATAGGAAATAAGTCCCTGATAGTTCACATCTTAACATAGTATTCTAAGGAAATACATGTTTTTAGTTAGAGTTTGGTGCTGATTATCAGTTGATTTAGATAATTAGTTTCTTTTTGTAAGAATAAAGTTTTAGTCTCTTGAAGTATTTATATTAGATGGAAATAGCATTCCAACCTCTTTTTGATATTCTAGATAGTTATCTCCAAACTCCATCACCAATTTCTGTTCCTCCAACAAAGCACCTGCATAAACATACAAGGTGCTAATTACAGCAGTCATCAAAAATAAATCAGTAGGTCGAAATAAAAAGTATCCCCAGATAATGAGGAGCATTCCTAAATAGAGTGGATGTCTTACATAGCGGTTTAAACCCGAGGTGTTGAGTGTTTCCGGAATTGGTGGAGATTCGTTTTTGTATTGTTGGATACCAGAAAATTCAGAAATACTGTATTGCCTAAGTGCAAAAATGAGTATTATGATTCCTAATAACGAAATACTCAAACCGATGAATTTTAACCAAGAAATATCAAATAATAAAGTCGTTTCTATAGTCTGATAATAAAGGAAGAGTAAAAAGAATAGTACAGTTGCTACAAAATTATACCCCAGACGATAATATCTTTTTGAAACCCAGCGGTCCATTAAAAGAGCTTTTACGTTTTGATGCGCCAGAAAACTATGGAATCCAAAATAGAACACAAGGGCCAAGCCGAAAATTAATAATTGCATTTCTTTTTATCTGGTCAGGTGGAAAATGAATTTGCAAAATAAATATTTAAAAAGAAATGCTACGTGATTTATATCACAAAGATTTAATTGAATATTGTCGAACTTTGAGAGATGAAAAAAGACTTATCACTATTCTTTGTGCTTATGCTGCTCCTAATGAGTTGTAATACCAATTCACTAAAGGAAAATACGAAGATTGTAAACCTCAATGTAGAAGAATTCAAAGCTAAAATGACCACTCCTAATGTGGTAGTGGTGGATGTAAGGACAGCAGAGGAGACGGCGGATGGAAAAATTGAAGGAGCAATTGAAATTGATGTTAAAGCAGCTGATTTTGAGGAGAAAATAAAAGCGTTAGATAAAAATAAAATCTATTTGGTATATTGTAGAAGTGGTAAAAGAAGTACTAAAGCTTGTCGGATTATGGAAGAAGAGGGCGTTCAGAATTTATATAATTTGAAAGGCGGATACAAGGCCTGGAAAAAACAATAGTACAAGATGTTCACATTCCTTAAAAATATATTCAGTACAAAGCAGCTTGATTATCCAGAATTAATGGAAAGAGAAGCGGTAATAATCGATGTGCGTACACCGAAAGAATTTGCTGGTGGTCATCTGGAAAAGTCCCTCAATATTCCATTGGGAGATATTCAGAATCATATTGTGAAATTGAAACGAAAAGGTAAGCCAATTATCGCTTGTTGCCGCTCTGGTGCTCGGTCGGGTAGGGCAACTAAGATTTTAAATGATGCTGGAATAGAAACCTATAATGGTGGAAGTTGGGGGCAGGTGAGGGACGCGTTGGCGAAGTTATAGAATATGGCTAACCGTGCTTTAACTATACTTTGTCGAAACCAGCCCCACAAGAGGAGCTTAAGAATCCAACTTTAAAAATCCCTTCTCATTCATCAACCAAACAAAGGGCACCATAAATAAGATAAATGCAAAATTGAACTCTTCCACTTCTGACAATCCTCGTCCTGCACCTTCGTACATGACCCGCCAAGGTTTAAATGCCTTAAAGAGCAGTATATTAATGATGAACAAAATACCCAATTCAACAGCGGGCACAGGAATGTGAAGCTTTCTTACAAGATTCTTAATCATAGGAATAAACTTCACTGACAATGGCAGCAAAAACAAAAAGGAAAGAAAAATATAAACGAAAATCTTTTTTGCCGTAAACCAAGCTGCGATACCCGTTTTGACTACGGTAGGTTCGCCAGGTTTTGAAATATTTACGTTCCAGAATAACAAATTATGCAAATTCCATTCGTCTTGAACATTGCCGGGAAGTCCTTCGAATCCAAAAATACGTTGTCCCCAACTAATTTCCTCTCCCATCAAAATGAAGAAGAAAAGACCGATCAGGAAAAACCAAGTCCGTTTCGTCATAGAACTGAAGAACTGCCGATCAGATGGATTCGCAAAGTTCTTTTCTTTCCAGAATAACCGGAAGAATAGCACGGAAGTACCAAAGAAAAGCAATGCTCCCGCCGTTTCAAAAGGACCATCTTCTGCTACTAAGTATAAAAAAGTATCTTCTCCTAAAAATACAATTGTACTGAAACAAAATAAGCAGAAGAGGAATACGTAAATGTATTGTTTAAACTGTGCAGGAAATATTGAATTCATTATGTAGTTCGTTTTAATCATTCTATGTTATTCATAGCTGATTATAAAGATAAGTAATTGGTCAAAAATAATGATGAGTTTTGGACGAGGCTATTTTTGAGCTAATCAAGGAGTAAAAAACGGAGTTATGCCTTAGCATAATGAGTATTTTTATGACGAAGGGTAGTTTAAAAAGAGACCGTCATAACTTATTAATTATTTTGTCCAATTACTTAAGCCCAATAATGATCAATATCAACTCAAAGTCCTACTAATTCTTATGCTCTATTTGTTTGACGTTAGCTCCTATCTTCACACTGTTGATACCTTCTGCTCTTTCTAATTCCTGTAATAAACCACTGGCAAAGCCGTGAGTAATGTGCGCGTGGTCTCTGTATTCAGCATGTCGCATCAATAATTGATGAAGCTTCGGCAAATTATAAAAAGGAATAGCAGGGTAGAGGTGGTGATCCAAATGAAAGCCTACATTATGAGGGGCAATAAAGAATTTTTCGATCATAGTCGGCATGATGGTTCGGGAAGAAGAGAGGGCATCATCATAGGCCAAGTCACCAAAATGTTCTGCAACACTTCGAACATACTGGAACATAAAGAAGGCCGAAAAATAAGGGACAATCCAAAAAAGTAAATAATACTTCCAAGCACCAAATACAGTCAAACTAGTAAAGAGGGTAACGTTAAATGCGATTTGATTGTATGCTGGTTTCGAGCCTGCTTTCCCTTTCTTTGTACGTACGCCAAACCTTTTCATAAACGTAAAGGCATCTATTATTCCCGGAACTAAGGTCAGATATGCAACGACCGTTGTTAAAAATTCTCTTCTTGTTTTTGGAAATTGAAAAGGCCGATTGCCTATTTTGGCTACCCAATCCGGATCATCTTCCGTATTCAAATGGTTATGGTGTTTTAAATGATTGTTTCTATATTTTTCTACAGAAAGAAACATAGGATACATCGATACCACATTGGTAATTAAATCATTCCACTTTTTGTTTTTTAGGAATCGATAATGCGCCGCATCATGAGTCAGTATTGCCAAAGCATGCATTCGTGCCCCAATGACCAATACCACCAAGAAATACAATAAAAAATAAGGGAATTGAACGCAGAGCAACACAGCGGTAATAATAATACCCCAATTCAGGAGCAATGCAGCTACATGTCGCAATGGTTTGGTTTTAAATAAAAGCTTGAATTCTTTTTGATCCAGTTTTGCCGTTAGTTCATTTTGATCTTTCATCTTTTTTGGTTTTAATAGGTGGTCTCTTAATGAATAAATATTGATTGCTTTTTCTTTCAATACAAAGATGAAGAAGAACTACGCCGTCAATCAGCGCAGTAA
>CAZDTI010000124.1:0-19924 GCA_964508085.1 uncultured Saprospiraceae bacterium
GTGAAGGTGACAGGTCTCCACATCTCGCCCATAGTCAATAAGGTTATTTCACGAGAATTTTTATCTGGATGTTTTGCTGAAAACTCATAATAAGTCCCCAAGATATGTATCGCATCCGCAACACTAATAGCAATTAAAATTACAGGTATAATATTGGAGGATAAATACATCGGTACTCCTACCGCAGCCATCACTCCCATAGCTACTAAAACAGAACCTATAACAATAATAATGGAAAGATAAACTCCTCTAAAAGTTCTATAGGCAAATACTAAAACAACCAGGATTAAACCAAAAGCTAATGGAGTCATTTTCTTAGCATCGCCATCAATGTACTCTGCTTGATAACTGACTACGCCACCTTCACCCGCGACGTGAACTTTGGCCGTTTGAGATTTGACTTCTTCGCTTAATAATTTTTCTGAAAGCAGTTTAATGTCTTTGTAGGCTTGCTTTCCATATTTAATTTTATCCAACAATTCTACTACAATTAAAGAAGTAGTCGCATCTTCACTCACCAAATTTCCAACATACAATGGGAAATTAAGTACTTCTTTTCGAATCCTGCTTGCTTCATTTTGTAGCTTAACTTGATCTTTGATAAAAGGATCTACGACCATTCCCGAAGCAGTGCCGTAAATATTATTCTCTGTAGATAGACTTGTAACTCGGTCAGGATCTACTCCTTCAATTAATTGTAATTCTTCTGTTAGTTTTTTTGTGAAATTTATTAATTCAGGAGTGAAAACCCCTTCATTACTTTCATTGACTATGGCAACTACAATAGGATCGGACAAACCAAAAATTTCTCGAACCTCTTCTCTGTTTTTTAAAGAATGATGGTCATCTGGAATGTATGCTTCAATGGTCGTATCGATAACCATTTTAGGTAATTGGCTTGCTGCGCCTATAATTAATAGCAAGGAAATAGCGATCATCAGCCATGGGTATTTTAGGGCCTTGTTGAAAAACAAAGCTGCGGTATCTTGATTTTTTTTCATTGTTGTTTGTTTAATTTGAATTCATTGAAATCCTGGAGTTAGAACAAGAGCGCAGGGAATCTTTTTTTGTAGATGGATTGGCCAATTTTCTTATGACTTTTATGGAAAAGAATAATTGGTGAAAATGCTTCCATATGAAAATAGTACTTAGAAAAGTTAGCAGGAAAAGAATAGATAAAGCCTTAATTGATAGCGTTGTGAAATACACTTTCAAAAGCCAACAACTACTAAAAGATGTCACCCATGAAAGTCCTATTGTTAAAATTGGGCAAAGCAGTAGCTTGACAAAAGCTGGTACAGCTTTATCTAACTTTAATTCCATTTAAATTTTTATTGTAATTCCTTAACCGAAGATATGGCTACCGAAATGGTTGAGCATATTGTCTCTTCCTCTGTTATTCAACTCATAAAGGTTATTGATAATAGTTGATGTTTACTTACAAATCCACACTTCTGAATAGATTTTAGTGAGCCGATATTTTGTTTCTCACAAGAACAAATCGGTTGCCGATCCCATTCGGTAGAGATACTTGCAGCTTTATCTAATAAATAAGTTCCGTATCCTTTTCTTCGATGGTCAGGAGACACAATCATTCCGATGTCGGCGAAATCAGATGCAGTTGTGCTTTTTCGAATTTCGCAAGTACCAATGATGGTCTTATTATTTTCCAATACATACACTTCACCTTTTTTAACTAAGTTACTAATGTATCCCGTTAGCCATTCTTTTGGTGCGCCCATAGCATAATTACAAAAGTCTACTATTCTTTCGATATCCTCCGTTTGGCACTCTTTTAAGGTTCCGTCTTTTTTAGGAATCGTCCTTTCCAATCGGTTGCTAAATAGACAGGTATTGACCTCTAATTTATTTGCAAAATTTAAAGCGATGGATAAGTATGTGGGATTATTTGTACCGACTATCCCTTTTTCAATTTTTACACCTTGGATGAATTCTTTAAAAATAAATTCACCTTGCGATAAATGCTTAGGTGTAATATAAAATTGGAGCAGCTGATTGTTCTCATTTACACAAGCATATCCAATCATTTGGTCAACCTTTCTAATCTCCCAATGAACAGCGCTATTTCTAAATGATTCCCACATACCATCTTGGGGACTAGCTAAGCTAGATTGCCATTCATTTTTTAATTCGACTAATTCACTATTTGAAGTTTCAATTTTTTGTATTTGATACAGTGAATCATTAATTATTATATTCATTTATATATTTTTTTCTAAATAGTTTTTCAAACCTTTTTTAATAAAATCATCCCAATGAAATGAACAGACTTCATAACAACGTATAGCCGGAACCAATCCTTTATGAAAAAGATGCACTTGGATCTTATCGTCTTTAGTGGAGTCTATTGTCCAATAAAGCTTCGTTCCGACCCATTCTTTTTCAACGCCTTCCATTCCTCCAATAATTTGGTTGGCATCAATACATTCCCATGTAATTTTATTGTTGGGTGAATATTCAATAATCTTAAACTGATACCAAGGCTCACCCCAAGATACTTTGAAAATTTCACCTTTTTGGAATTTATTGTTATCGATGCTGCCCCACCAACCTGCTATCCCTGAGGTCAAAGCGGCGAAAGCCGCCTTTTTTGAAGATTTGATGATAACGGTTTGGCTATAACTGCTGGCTTTGGTTGACGTATTTTTCATGAATTATCTGTGATTTACGGATTAGTAGTTTCAAAATAAAAGTAGTTGCATTATGCAATCATTTGCAAACATAAAGAGTTTTTTCTAATTTTGCAACTGGTTGTAAAATAAAATCAGTTTTTATGGAAAATCATAAATCATATTGCCCAATTAATCTCGCCTTGGAAACCTTTGGAGATAAGTGGACCTTATTAATAATCAGAGACATCATGATGGATGGCAAACGCCACTTTCGTGAAATACTACAGTCCGATGAAAAAATATCCACCAATATTCTGTCAAGTCGCTTAAATAAGCTTGAAGAAAATGGAATCATTACAAAGGAAAATGACCCAACACACAAGCAAAAAGTTATTTACAGTCTTACCAAAAAAGGAATAGACTTATTTCCTGTAGTAATGGCAATTGCAGAATGGAGCATCAAACATGAGCCTGTTGGTAAAAAACAATCAGAACATGCACAATCCATTTTAAGTGGTGGCAAATCATTGGAAAAGAAAATGATATCGGATTTAAAGAAAGCCCATTTAAGCTGATTTTCATTGAAAGGCACCTAAAAATAGTTGAAGCCGATTTGCTTGAAAACAACACATTCACATCATTAAGTGAAAGGAATAATAACAAGTAAATGCTTTTCCTAAAATGTTCACGCAATAGCTAACGGATAGCATATCTGTTACTTAAAATGTTGACTGTTGGATACCAATCTTACAGACCGCATTTGAAAAATACGTTTTGATGCTCATCGTGGATTTCATAATCGATGCTAATTAATTATATCATTTAGTCAGTTGAAGCAGGAAACAATGCGGTATCAAAAAAGAAACGTTGTCTTGCTATTTTTCGATCCTTAATGTTGAAAACTTCGCAGCATGGAATACTGGCTTGTACCGGAGCCACGACTTTTAATATCGAAACATGGGTAACAAAATCTTCTGCGGCTATTAAATCTTGTGTTTCCACTTCAAATTGCATTTCAAAGTTTCCCAATGCCTTGAAATAATCTTCAGGATTTTCTGTAGAAAACATCGGACCGGAGTATTGATGGTTGTCCGCCATGAAACTTCTTGCCTTTGCCATGTCTCCATTATTGATTGCTTTGAAAAAATCTTGAACCACTTCGATTGGTTTTATTAAATTTGTCATGATTAAATTGATTACTAGTTAGAGAATAATTAACTTGCATATTGCAAGTGATGCAAATGTATGCTTAATGATTGCAAAATGCAAGTGAATGATTAAAAAAAATAATAAAAGATCAGATTGTCCTATTTCTCATACACTTGATCTGTTTGGAGACAGATGGACATTGCTTATTTTGAGAGATGCTATATTCAGGGGGTACCGCTTCTATAAAGAGTTTTTGGAGGCAGAGGAAAAGATTGCAACTAACATTCTCTCCAATCGATTGAAGATGTTGGAGGCGGAAGGTTTTATGGTCAGTAAAAAATATGAAAAGCAAAAAACCAAAAAGGTATATCAATTAACGGAAAGAGGAATAAGCCTTATTCCTTTAATTTTGGAAATGATTGTATGGGGTTTTAAAGATGACCCCAGTTTACTCCATGCTACTCCAAAAGAGGGTGGGGATTATCCATATGCACCTTCGAAGAATGGCGAAGAACCTGCCATCATCAATAGAATGAAAAATGATAAAGAGAGTTTAATAAAAGAAATTGAAGCGTCTATTCGGAATTTTGACCATCAGAACTTTTGTTGATTTAGAGTAAAGGTCTTCCAGCATAATTTAGATTTTTATCTCAACTTTTATCTTTTGTGAACGAGTTTGTTAAAGAATAACTTGGCTCCTAAATAAGGGGCAATTACATTAAGGAAATATCTACTTTGAATAATTTCTAATGAACCTATGATCCTTAGAGTCTTACCTGCTTATCATTATTTTGCCTAAACATTTTCACTTAATTGCTACAAAATGTAAACAAAAAGCTTATCTTTGACCACTCCCCAATAGTCAATACAACGAGAAATCCAGGGTGTTTCCAGATCGGAATCAATAACCCGTTTACACACCAATCAAAAACAAATCTGTGGATAAGGAGAATAATATCGTATCAAGACGTTTTATCAAATGTCTCGAACAATTGAAAGAAGCAAACCAAGTTCGCTCTAGTCGACAATTTGCGATGGAGCTAAATTACCTGCCTCAATCGCTGAGTGAAATCATTCGGGGAAGAAGAGATGTAACCATTGAATTACTACGAAAAGCAGTGGAGCGTTATCAGTTTAATCCAGTTTACATTTATACCGGAGAAGGAGAGTACTTCCTATCAGAAAACGAACAAAAGAGTTTTCGGGTTTTGACGATTGTCTCTAATTCAGAGGAGGATGAAAAAATAGTGCACGTACCTGTCCCGGCTCAATCTGGTTATGCAAAGGAACTGGCCAACCCAGAATTTATAGAAGAACTACCAACTTTTTCTTTACCTGATTATAAATACAAAACTGGGACACACCGCTCCTTTGATGTTTCCGGAGATAGTATGGAACCGACTCTTTTTGAAGGAGATAAAGTGATTTGTAATTACCTCGATCCTGAAGTTTGGGATTCTGGCATTAAAGACAATTACGTCTATGTTTTAGTCTCTCGTTCGGATATATTGATCCGAAGAGTTAAAAACAATATTCCAAAAAACAATACATTAACATTGCTTTCTGACAATGCCTTTTATGAGCCAGCGCTTATTCCAATTTCTGATTTGAAAGAGGTTTGGTATGTCCGAGCTAAGATAAGTCCCTTTCTGCCTTCGCCGAAGAATATTCAGAATTATGTACGAGAGGAAGTGCAATTATTGAAGGAGAATATTCGGGATCAGACGAGGTTGATTCAGGCCTTGCAGAGTACCTTGGATCAGATGAATAAGCGGATGGAGTAGGAGAGCGTTAAATAATTTAGCAAAAAACTAAAAACAACAATCATGAAAACCATAAAAGGAAAGGTCGTATACAAAAACATCGGACCAGGTTGCTGGGGAATTGTAGATGCGAACGGAGGAGAATGGCGTCCTATAGAAATGCCACAACAGCTGCAGAAAGAAGGTCGGGAAGCTATTGTTAGAGCTAGAGTGGTGGAGGAAGGTTTCTCTATTTTTATGTGGGGAACAGCAGTGGAAATTTTGGGTTTTAATACCTAAGAGTTTTCAACTTCAAACGCAACCTCAACCTCAACTTCAATTGCCTTCTAACGTAAAAGAAAATATTCAACTTCGCTTCCTCGCGGTCGGCTTGCGAACTGAGCGTTCCGCCTAGCTGCGGACAGGTTTGAAGTTGAAGTTGCACTTGAGGTTGAAGTTGAAAAAGGTTGAGATTGAAAACCAAATCTGTCTTTGACAAATCAACCAAACAACTTAGAACCAATTCTCACCATCGTACTCCCTTCCTGAATGGCCAGTAAGTAGTCTCCAGACATTCCCATTGAAATCTCCTTGAAAGACTCCTGCTCTTGAAAGACTTCTGACTTCAACTCCTCAAAAATGTTTTTCAATACCCGAAATTCCATTTTGACTTGCTCCTTGTCCTCCGTGAAAGTAGCCATCCCCATCACGCCACAAACTCGGATGTTCTTAGCATTCGCGAAAGCTTCAGAAGATAATAAGTCTTTCACCGTAGCTAAATCAAACCCATATTTCGTGTCCTCCTCCGCGATTTTGAACTGAAGTAAAATATCGATAACTCTCTGGTTTTTCGCGGCTTGCTTATCAATTTCTAACAATACCTTTTCACTATCCACAGACTGAATCATGTGAACAAAAGGGGCGATGTACTTTACTTTATTCGTTTGTAAATGGCCAATGATGTGCCAGCTGATGTCCTGCGGCAATTGAGGATGTTTTAGCAAAAGCTCTTGCACCCGATTTTCCGCAAATTGCCGCTGCCCTTGTTCGTACAGCTCCAGGATGGCCTCATTAGGCCGATATTTAGAAACGGCAATAAGAGTAGTTTTAGAAGAAGAGAGTTCTTCATTAATTTGCTTCAGCATAAGTGTAGTATAGTAAAAAAATAACCTTAGGTAAACTAATAAATTAGCACATTACAGATGAAAAAACCTTTGCGAAACCTTTGCGCTCTTAGCGTCCTTCGCGGTTAAAAAATCTTCGAAGCGAGAAGCTAATCCCTAAAACAACCCATGCAACTCCGCATCCACCTTATTAATAATACCCCCTAAATCAGCAGGGTTATTAATAAAGTCAATATTATTCGCATCGATCACCAAAAGCTTACCTTCCGTATACCCATCAATCCACTGATCATATCTATCGTTCAAACTCTTCAGATAGTCCAAACTCATACTGCCCTCATAATCTCGGCCACGATTCTGAATGTGAGAAACCAAAGTAGACACATCAGCTTTTAGATAAATCAACAAATCGGGAGCTTTAATTTGAGAGGTCATCAATTGAAAAAGATCAAAGTAATTGTTGAAGTCACGAGTCGCCATCAAGCCCATTTGGTGAAGATTGGGCGCAAAGATATTGGCATCTTCATAAATGGTCCGATCCTGAATGACGGTTATATCCCCGTTATGAATATCAACAATTTGACGATAGCGATTGTTGAGGAAGTAAATTTGAAGGTTGAAAGACCAGCGTTTCATGTCTACATAGAAATCACTGAGATAAGGATTATTGTCTGTAGACTCATAATGAACCGTCCAGCCATAATGCTTGCCCAGTTTTTCACATAAAGAAGTTTTCCCGGCGCCAATATTCCCAGCAATGGCAATGTGCTTGATTTTAGATGGTGTAGTATGTTTTTCGCTCATGTAAGTATTTTTGTAATTGTTCGCGAATTTAGGCTATTTTGCACTTATCTTTTAAGATTCATCAAAAGAATTGTACTGATTATCTAATTTATCCACCTTCTTTGGGAAATGAAGTGGTTATTTAAAAAGATTTTCAAAAATGACTGAAGTGTAACGGAAGGAAAGTTGGAAATCTTCTTTAAATAACTAAAAAAACACAAAATTCGTCAAAGAATCATTTACGAATATGAATATTGATAAAGCACTAATTTCAAAACTTGAAAAGCTGGCAAACCTCGAATTGAACACCGAAGAGAAGGAGCGAATTCAAGCTGATCTCAATAATATGTTGAACATGGTTCAGAAAATCGAAGAGCTTGATACTGAAGGAGTTGAACCACTGACACATATGACCGAGGAGGTAAACCAATTTAGAACAGATGAAGTAAAAGGGCAGTTGGACCGAAAAGAGGCTTTGAAAAATGCGCCGGTGAAGGATGAGGAGTATATAAAGGTGCCGAAGGTGATTTAAGTTTTGAATCATTCACTACTCGTTAACAAGTAATAAAATATAAAGACCATATATTTAGCGGACTTTAAAATTAGCAACCAAAATAACTAGAACAATGGACTCCATAATTTCCGTAAAAGAACTCCAAAAAGTATACACGATGGGCGTAGAAAAAGTCTACGCCTTACAATCGGTTTCTTTAGATATCCAAAAGAATGAATACGTAGCGTTGATGGGACCATCCGGTTCCGGTAAATCTACCTTGATGAATTTACTAGGCTGTTTGGATACTCCATCTGCCGGTGAATATTTCTTAAATGGCACCAATGTCAGCACAATGGAAGATGGAGAATTAGCGGAGGTTAGAAACAAAGAAATTGGTTTCATCTTTCAGACCTTCAACCTCTTACCTCGTTTGTCTGCTTTGGAAAATGTGGCGCTACCTTTAGTTTACGCTGGTTTGAGTAAGCGGGAGCGATTGCAAAAAGCAGAAGCGGCACTAGAAGCGGTTAATCTCGCAGACCGGATGAGCCACCGTCCAAACGAACTCTCTGGTGGTCAACGACAAAGAGTGGCTATCGCTCGAGCAATTGTAAATGACCCTGCCCTAATTTTGGCGGATGAACCAACCGGAAACCTCGACACAAAGACTTCTGTAGAAATTATGGAGATTATGGAGAATATTCATAACAATGGTAATACAATTATTCTAGTGACCCACGAACCGGATATTGCAGAACATGCGCATCGTATTGTCAGATTAAGAGATGGATTAATAGAATCTGATTTGAGAAATGAGAAAATAATGAGAGTGGCTTCGAGATAACAAGGCTCTTAGTTATAGTGTAGGGTAGATAAGGGCGGATAAGGGTAGATGATGGTAGATAAGGGTTCTATCAACTCGCACCAATCCGCAAAAAACACACCTTATTGGGAAACCCAGTCCGTTCCGGAACGGGCGGGCCTGATCTACCCTTATCCGCCATCATCCACCCTTATCTACCCTTTTTTTAACAGAATAAAACTAGAAAAACTACATGGCTTTCAAAATATACACCAAAACCGGAGACAAAGGTACTACCGGTCTCTACGGCGGTCGCCGCCTTCCCAAATCACATATTCGCATTGATGCCTATGGAACTGTAGATGAACTCAACTCTTATATTGGCCTCATTCGCGATCAACTCACCGAAGTATCACAAAGGGATTTACTAAAAGAAATACAAGATCGACTTTTTACTATTGGTGCTAACCTGGCCTCTGACCCAGAGAAAGAAATGCCAGTCCCAGACGTATTGGAATCTGATATTACCTTATTAGAAAAACAAATGGATTTGATGGATGAGTCTTTGCCTCCATTGAAAAATTTTATCTTGCCCGGTGGTCATACCACTGTTTCTTATTGTCATTTGGCACGTTGTGTTTGTCGTAGAGCGGAACGGATTGTGGTGGCATTGGAACAAACGGAAGGGGAGAAGGTGGATGGTATTTTGATTCGTTACCTAAATCGGTTATCTGACTTCTTGTTTGTATTGGGGCGGAAGGTGGCTGTGGATTTGGGGGTGACGGAGGTGGCTTGGAAAGCGAGAGAGGTAAAGTAGATTTTTTATGGATTTGCTAAATTTTAGAAATTTAGTAAATCTCATTTTAATAGATTATCAATGATTTAAATTTACTAAAATCTTAAAGATTTAGCAAATTACCCACACTTTAGACCTTTGGAGTGGGCTGAAAATTAGCTTATTAAAACCGCTTTTGAATTTTTACTATGAGATAAACTAGACCAATTAACATGTCCACCCAAAAAGACATTACATTACCGCTTCTCCCAGATAACTTTTACCACCTATATAATCGAGGTAACAATAATAGCTTGATTTTTTATAACGAAAATAATTATTACTATTTCCTTGAACGCTATGCATATTACATGAAAGCTTATTTGGAAACTTACGGGTATTGTTTGTTATCAAATCATTTCCATCTGCTTGTAAAAGTAAAACCCCAAGGAGAAATTCTTCAAACAGGTGTTAAAGACTTTATGAATGTAAGTAAAAATTTCTTTCAAAATAACTATCCCTCAGTGAGACTCAATGAACTATCCGATGATGCGTTACAGGATTTGCTAAATTTTGAAAATTTAGTAAATCTCTCACCCAAGGCCAAAAAGTATCTTCCACCTAATACCAATAGAGAGGACTTCCATCATCACCTTACGATCTGGGCCGTCAGTGAAAGATTTCGACGATTTATGTTGGGCTATTCAAAGGCGATAAATAAACAAGAGAAGAGAAAAGGTAGTTTGTTTCAAAAGTTATTTAGACGTAAATTATTGCCAGATTTGGAAGATTGTAAAAATGTGTTGGTTTATATTCACAGAAATGAAGTTCATCATGGATACTGTGCTTTTATTGGAGAATATTCATGGAGTTCTTATCAAACTGTATTATCGGATAAAGCGACTTTATTGAAGCGCGATCAAATTTTGGAGTGGTTTGGGGGAAGAGGTCCTTATATCGATTTTCATGCTGAATATGTTGAGGATTGGAAAAGGCTTCAGAAATTTATTTTGGAAGAGTGAGGTTTATAGCAATATGAGATTTACTAAATTTCTAAATTTAGCAAATCCATACCATCTGTATCGAACCATTCTCCCCGATTCAACGTTTCCATAGAGTTATATCAAAAAAAGACAATAAAACGCCATGCAAAGCGAACCTAAGGATTTATATAATAAACTGGAATTCGATAAGATATTAGACCTCGTTCAAGAAGAATGCCTCGGAGAACTAGGGCGGGAACGGGTACTTGCCATTCAACCAGAAACCAAGGAGTTCCTCATTCAACGAAAACTCACAGAAGTAGAGGAATACTGCAAAATGTTGGATGAAGGTATTGGGTTTCCAATCACTGCCTATAAAGACATTGCTAAGGATCTGGAATATCTGGAAATCATTGATTATGTGCTTTCACTCGAAAGCCTGCAGCGTATTCACGTTGTATTATACGCAACTTCCAGAATCATAAGCTTCTTTTCTGGTGCACATCGTAATGATTACCCTACCTTATATTTACCCGTTGAAAAAATAGAATTTGATGTTGCTTTAGGAAAGGCGATAGACAAAGTTGTAGATGAAAAGGGGAACATCAAACCAGATGCTTCGCCTGTTTTGTTGAAGATCAGGAGATTGATGAGTTCGAAGATGCAGGAGTTGGATAAGAAATTTAGGTCTTTGATCAATGAATACAGAAAGAAAGGTTATCTGGCTGATACCGTGGAATCTATGCGAAATGGTCGACGTGTATTTGCAGTATTGGCAGAACACAAGCGAAAGATCAGAGGAATAATTCATGACGAATCTGCATCGGGAAAAACGGCTTTTATTGAGCCCGATCCGATTATTCAAATCAATAATGATTTATTCGATCTGGAAAATGAAGAGAAGCGTGAGATTTATAAAATCTTAAAAGAATTAAGTGCACTGCTTCGACCTCATAGCCAACAACTACGGAATTATACACAGATTATCATTCACTACGATGTCATTCAAGCGAAAGCTCAATTTGCCAGAAGCATTAAGGCCGTAAAGCCCAAAGTGAAAGATGTTTCCTCCTTGCATACCTTAAAAGGATACCATCCATTACTATTGTTAAAAAATAAAGCGCTTGGTAAAAAAGTCATTCCTTTTGATTTGAATTTACATGATCCCAATCGAATTTTGGTCTTGAGTGGGCCCAATGCTGGGGGGAAATCTATTACCATGAAGTCTGTAGGTTTGCTACAATTGATGATGCAATCTGGTCTTTTGGTTCCGGTAGATGAAAAATCGGAGATGGGGATTTTCCATAGCCTTTTTGCGGATATTGGTGATCAGCAATCCATTGAAGATGATCTGAGTACCTACTCGTCAAGGCTTCAGAATATGCGGGCCTTTTTAGAAAAAGCAGACCAGCGTTCCCTGATATTGATCGATGAATTCGGTTCTGGTACTGATCCCAAAACGGGAGGTGCTATAGCAGAAGCCATTTTAAAAGAACTGAATCACCGAAAAGTATACGGTGTGATCACCACACACTATTCAAACTTGAAAATGTTCGCTTACAAAACCAAGGGCATCGTCAACGGTTCCATGGTTTTTGATAAAGATGATTTGAAGCCGACTTATGAAATGCGGGTTGGAAAACCGGGAAGTTCTTATGCTTTTGAAATTGCTCAATCTTCTGGTTTGCCAAAAAAGGTATTAAGCTATGCTCGTCACAAAACAGGAAAGAACGAAAGAGCTGTAGATGAATTACTCATCGATTTGCAAAGGGAAAAGCAAGAGCTCGAAGCCGAAATCGGCAAAATGAAAGCACGAGAAACCAAACTGGAAAAGCTCATAAAGACCTATGAGAACATGTATAAAGATTTGGAATTCAAGAAGAAGAAATTCAAGTTGGAAGCCAAAGAACAAAGTTTGCAAGAGTTCGCAGGTTCTAATAAAGATTTTGAGAAATTAGTAAGAGAAATCCGAGAAGAGAAGAACCTGGAAAAGGCGAAAGAATTGGCCGCTAAAGTGAAACAGGAACGACAGGAACTGGCTTCTGAAGTCTCTAACCTCCGAGAAGATGTCTATTACAAACCAACCGAAGCTGCTCACGCAAAAAAAGAAATCCAAGTCGGCGATTTCGTAAAGCTCCGAACCGGAGGCTCCACTGGTACCGTTGAGTCCATCAGAAAAAACAAGGCCGTAGTTATTATGGGAATCATGAAAATGACCGCTAACCTTCGTGATCTTTTACCGGCTAATGAGCCACTGGAAATTAAAAGAGGAAAGTCGGTCAACGTAAAAACCTTGGAAGACAAGGTGGCCTTTGAGTCGAAGTTGGATATCCGTGGTTTGCGTAGAGATGAAGCACTGAAAATTCTGGAAGTCTTTGTTGATAAAGCGATTATGTCTTCTGCTACTCATCTACGAATTGTACACGGAAAAGGAGATGGTGTTTTGCGTAAGGCTGTTGTTAAAAAATTGAGGGAATATGATGCAGTGGAAGGGACTAGTCATCCAGAGGCAAAGGAAGGAGGGGATGGAGTTACGATTGTGGAGATGGGTTAAATCAAAATAAAAATCAAAACGCTCCGTAATTGTATGAGTCAATTTAAAGCTATTAATTGTGATTCTCAAACGTCCGAACTCCGCTGTCCTAAATCAGAATCCGTAACATTCGTTGACTTTCTTTCCTTTGCTTCCGAAGGTTGATCTTTCCTCGGAATACTGATCGTAAATTGTGACCCTTCTCCTTTTCTACTTTTAATTTCAATCTTACCATTTAAAAAGGAAGCCATCCGGTGGCAAATTTTCAAACCAAGTCCATAGCCCTTTTCCTCCTCTGTACCTGTAGTTGAAAACGCACTTTCTCTCTGTTGCAGAATTCTAGTTTGTATTTTTTCATCTATACCTATTCCAAAGTCGGTAATAGAAATTTGGTCATATAGCTCACTTTGTTGAAAAGTAACTACGATTTTCTCCCCTGGCGGTGAAAACTTTGCAGCATTGTGTAAAATGTTATTTAAAATGATCTTAAGGATATTATGGTCGGCATAGATTGTGGTACCTGGAGGAATTGGAGAAACGATTTGTAGTTTCTTTTTGCTAAGTACAAAGACCATATTGCGGTTAAGGTCCTCAATCATAGGTCCGAGTTCGAAATAGTCCTTTGCTACTTTGATACCATCTTGTTGAGAGATGACCCAGTTTAATAAATGGTCTAAGGTATAGAAAAACTTTGTACCAGATTGCTCTATGTGCTTTGCCACTTCCATCAACCGTTCTGGTTGTTCTGTTTTAATTAGATAACTGATTTTTTGTGTGAGATTTAAAAAGCTGGCTGCAGGACTTTTTAAATCGTGCGCTACTATTTGGATAAGGTGATTTTTGGTTTCGTTTTGTTCTATGTAATGTTCCAGCTTTTCGTTTCGGTCTGCCAGTGTATTGTTGTATAATATTTGTTTTTGATAGTTGGCTTTGTGTTCTGAAAAGAAGTTAGTAACGATAGAAGCAATAGCTAAAGTTACACAGAAGAAAATGACGGCATCATTGTACATAGATGGGGTCATAGGATACAAGGGGCTATAGTTTTGCCAGAAATAGAAATTAACACAAAAAATGAAAATGACTCCTAAGACATTTAGTGCTTGAGCCCATTTTTTCTCGTACATAATGAGTGCCGTAAGGATGGTTGCAAAATAAATGAATTCTACACTGGATTTAGGGCCATAAGTGATTGCTAAGGCCAGAGTGAACACTGGAAAGAATACGGTGGCCGTCAGCCTTGCTAACAAATAATTTCTAATCGCTTGAAAAAATAATGGAAAGGTAAATAAGGATATACTGATGATTTCAATGACCCAGTCACCTCTTTGTAAATATCTGGACTGTGCAAACAATAGAAGGGCAGCAAGCAAGCCTAAAAAGGTACATTGATTCAGTATTCGAATTTTCACCTTCTCTATATGAGGCAGATCTTCTGTAATTCCAATGCTAGTCATGGAGGTATACAGATTATTTAAACGTTTAAACATTTGGAGGCGTTAGTTGTAGTGTCTTATATAGGTGTGGTGTACATCAAAGTTAATCATTTTTTTTTATTATCTATACAGCCTTTTAAATAAGCTATGTTATCTTTAGGTTATGAATAAAGAAAATTCTAACAATGCTTTCTCTTTTAGTAGTGGAAGCAGGCAAAGTATAGCTCATCTATATCTTCTATTCGTTTCCTTACTTATGCTTTGTCTGACTGCTTGCCATAAAACCTGGCAGGTCAAAGATATAGTAGTTGATCAGCAGAGAATGACTAGTGACCTTCCTTCAGATTCTATTATAAATAATATTATTGCACCTTATCGAAAGGATTTATCCGCAGCAATGAATGTGCCTATTGGAGAAAGTTCAGTATTACTACTTAAAGCCCGTCCTGAGGGAACCTTGAATAACTTTGTAGGAGACCTGTTATACGAAAGAACGACCCATTATTATGGACCTATAGATTTCGCAACTGCTAATTATGGTGGCTTACGGATTCCTTCTATCCCTCCTGGGCCAATCGCGGTAGGGAAGATTTATGAACTAATGCCTTTTGATAATCAAATTGTTGTGTTGAAAATGAAAGGAGATTTGCTACAGCAGCTACTTGATCGGATAGCGGAAAGAAACGGCTGGGCTGTTAGCAAGCAATTACGTTTTGAAATAGTAGAAGACAAGGCTACATCTGTTACCATTAATGGAGAAGGATTGGACGTTCAAAGAGAATACAGTGTTTCTATTCCTGATTATATCGCCAATGGCGGAGATGGTTGTGATTTTTTAGAAAAGGCCGAACGTTTTGACGTAAACATTTTAGTTCGAGACGCTATGATTGAATATGTGGAAAAGGTTGAGGCAGAAGGGGGGATGATAAGTGCTGTATTAGATGGTAGGATAAAGAAGGCAGAATAAGATTAAGGGAAACTTGAAAAGAGCGCAAATGCAGTATCCTTAAGCTGATTATGAGAATCAGAGGTCAAAATATTGAATCTCGAATTAAGGAGTCAGAGAATAATAAAGTTCCGGTTTAGAGGCAGTTGATTTTGAGCTGATCAAGGCAAACAAATTGAGCATAGCCATAGCTACGTGATATTTTTTTAACGAAGGACAGCGCAAAATCAACAACTATAAACCGGAAAGTTATTATTTACTGAGTCCTAAAGGAGCTTAGAAAAAGATTAACTTGTTTTACATCTAGTATACTAACAATAATGAAAAGAAGAACCTTCCTTCAAAAATCAATAACCAGTGCTGCCCTTCTAAGCGCCAATGCTTTTCCAATCATGGCGGCTGAAGATCCCGAAATTCAGCAACTAACAATTCTCCATACCAATGATTGGCACAGTCGAATAGATCCTTTTCCCATGGATGGTGGTCGAAACCAAGGGCTTGGTGGTATTGCAAAGCGTGCAAAAATGATTGATAAAGTTCGTAAGGAAAACGAACAGGTACTATTATTGGATAGTGGAGATATTTTTCAAGGGACTCCTTATTTCAATTTCTACCACGGAGAACCTGAAATGAAATTGATGTCAGCACTAAAATATGATGCAGCTACTATTGGAAATCATGATTTTGATGGAGGCATAGATGGCTTGAAGAAAGTATTGCCATTGGCGAACTTCCCCCTGCTTTCTGCCAATTATGATTTTTCTGATACCATATTATACAATGACATTACCGCCTACAAGACTTTTCAAAAAGGAAAGATCAAAGTTGGCGTTTTTGGATTAGGGGTTGAACTTAAAGGATTGGTCGCAAAAGAACTCTATAAAAAGACTAGGTATCTCGATCCCGTAACGATGGCGAATAAGACTGCCGCTTTTCTGAAGTTAGAAGAAAAATGCCATTTGGTGATTTGCTTGTCTCACCTTGGTTACAATTACGAAGATAAAATCTGCGATGTCAAATTAGCACAATCGACCAAATACATCGATCTAATCCTGGGTGGACATTCGCATACTTTTATGAAAGAGCCTGATATCCGCCAGAACCTGGAGGGTCAAGAAGTCGTTATTAATCAAGCTGGCTGGGGAGGGATATTATTGGGGAGAATAGATATTCTATTTGAAAGAAATTTGAAAAGGAAGAAGCTTGGACACTCTAATGATTTAGTAAAGTAATTCCTCGGCCCCTTCGTACCTAATCAAGGAGCAATGTTTCTTGACACATTTCGCTTACTTGGAGTGACGATATTTTATGAAACAGTTTTAAAGAAATCATAAATAACCAATTACTAAAAATCATTTTCAACTCGCCCTCGTTAGTTTCAAAGTTCAAAAAGAACACAAAACGCCTGACGATTAACTTTTATGTGTTTTTGTTTGATATAGAATTTTGCATTATAAGAGTAAGCGTTTCGTTGTTGCTTTGTCATTAGTCTGAGTAGTTTTTAAAAGTGTTCCACACTAAGGAATTGATTTCCAGTTGATTCCCTTTTGAAGGAACAGGCAGAGAATTTTCCACTTGGAATAACAAATATCATTAATTACAAATTGATAAAAATAAATTATGTTTTTCTTCTAATATTCATTTTGTGATCCCGAGTTTTTTCCGCACTTTTGTAGTCCTCCACAGGAAGGGGATTCAACTAATCTAACAACCTGTTTAGGCACGGGGTAAATACATGAGAAAACGATCTTCGCTTTTATAGCAAACTACTACCTCAACTGGATTGTTCGAGAACTACACATTTTCTTGTCGTTAAAAAAAATATTTAAATCATCTCGTCATACGATATCGAGAGGCTCATTCGTATGTCGACTAATGTATCTGAAGAATGCTAAAAGATTGCGTTACTGTATGGGACAACTGTCTGCAAACTATTCGCAGCGCTGTCAACAACCAGAGTTACAAAACCTGGTTCGAACCCATTAAACCTGTTCACTTGGACAGGGACGCATTGACTATACAGGTACCAAACAAGTTTTTCTACGAATGGCTAGAAGAGCATTATGTAGCTCTTTTGAAAAAAACCATTCGACAGGAACTTGGCGCTGACGGCAGACTGGAATACCAGATCCTTGTCGGAAAGCCTTTGGAAAATGAATACAATGCGCAAAAAACTTTCGTGGCTCAAAACGCCATGAGCAATGCCTCCTCTAATTCAAGAGCGTTTCAACAAAAATCAAAAAAGAGATCTGACGTTTCTGCTCCGGGCGGAATCGATTCAGGCTCTATTAAAAATCCTTTCGTAATTCCGGGGATCAAAAAATTGAAGATTGAATCTCAATTGAACCCAAGTTATATCTTTGAAAACTTCATCGAAGGAGATTGTAACAAGTTGGCCCGCTCTGCCGGTCAAGCTGTCGCAAACAAACCTGGTGGAACTGCTTTCAATCCGCTAGTGATTTTTGGAGATGTTGGACTAGGAAAAACGCACTTGGCTCAAGCCATCGGAAATGAAGTGCTTAGAGCGAATGACAATAAGACGGTATTATATGTATCTTCTGAAAAGTTTACCAACCAAATCATCGACTCCATTCGTAATAATGCCGTTAATGATTTTGTAAACTTCTACCAATTGATTGATGTCCTTATTATAGATGACATTCAGTTTTTGGCCAACAAAGTAAAGACACAGGAAATTTTCTTCCACATCTTTAACCAGTTGCACCAAAGTGGTAAACAAATTATTCTAACTTCTGACCGCGCTCCTAAGGATTTGGACGGAATGGAAGAGCGATTGATTTCTCGTTTCAAATGGGGATTATCTGCCGACATTCAAGCACCAGATTTGGAAACAAGAATGGCAATTCTGGAAGCAAAGATGAATCAGGAAGGTTTGGAACTGCCTCAAGATGTTGTAGAATTTGTTTGTTACAATATTAAGAACAACATTCGTGAATTGGAAGGTGTGCTGATTTCATTAGTGGCTCAGTCCTCTATCAATCGAATTGACATAGATATTGATTTGGCTAAAGAAGTGATTAAAAACTTCGTCAATCAAATGTCTAAGGAAATTACAGTTGACTTCATTCAGAAATTGGTTGGAGAACATTTTGATGTACCGGTTGATAAATTGAAAGGTCAAACACGAAAGCGTGGAATCGTAATCGCTAGACAACTTTCAATGTACCTTGCAAAGAACCTTACAAATAAATCACTCAAAGCAATTGGAGAAAACTTTGGAGGTCGTGATCATTCAACGGTGATTTACTCTTGCAAAGCTGTTCAAGATCTACTGGATACGGACTTGATCTTCAAAGACACCGTAGCAGATTTAGAGAAGAAAATTAAAATGAGTTTAAACGAGAAATAATAGAATACTTTTTAGAATCTGATAATGAAAAGCTGAGTACTAATTCTTTAATTCAGCAAAAAAACAAAAAAAGCCACTGATGAGAGTCAGTGGCTTTTGGTATTTCTCGACTCACTGGACTCGCTTCTGATGAATTTCTTTTCCAGAATTAATAGAGCTAAGAAAAAATTGCGGAATCATTATTTACTTCCAACGCAACCCCAAGTATCTAAAGAGGAGTATCAGGGCCGTACGCACTGAATGTACATGTAGAACGCAATTTTATCCATTTGGTCAATTTTATTTTTTGAGGTATTAGTGGGAGGTCGGTAGATGCTCCTCTTTAGGGCCTGTCTAGCAGCCAGATAGAGCTGGGGGCAGCGCAGACAAATAACTACACCGACCCAACCTCTACAACACTTTTCTTCACAGTCAATAATTTCTCTTCTGCTGCAATTTTCCCCTTCGTATAAACAAAGCCCAAAACCGACAATGCTCCAAGCCCTGTCGTCGCCCACCAAAGAACTGGAAATCCATATTCTTCTGCGATATACAAACCCAGTGAAGGCGAGATAATAAATGCAATAGAAAAAGCCATAGAGTAAAGTCCCATATATTCTCCACGTCTTCCAGGAGTTGATCGACTTAAAGCGAAAGCATTGCTAAACGGAAAGCCAATAACTTCCCCAATGCTTATGGCAATGATGAAATACCATACCGCCATGGAAACTGCAAATTGGGCAAAGCCCAAAGCGAGAAAGCCTGAAGCAATCATCGCATACCCGATAACAACCAAAGACATCCGGTTATAGCGATTTTCCAGAAGGTAGACCGCTGGCATTTCTATAGCAACGATGATTAAGCCATTCGTCATCATGAGCAAACCATACTGGGATTCATTGTAAAGCAATACTTCTTTTAGAAAAACAGGTACCGTTGAAAACAATTGCATAAAGACAATAGCAGCTATCATTTTAAAAAAGATGAAAGTAAGATAGTTCTGATCTTTGTAAGCAGTAGCTCCTTTCCCCGATTCATCTAATTCTTCATCATTGGTCTCTGCAACAACTTCTTCCTTCGGCTTTAAAGCAAACAACAGAAAGAAAGCGGCTAGAATACAAGTCGTACCATCTATGACGAACAACCATTTGTAACCAAATAGAGCTGATATAGTCCCCG
>CAZDTI010000125.1:0-19922 GCA_964508085.1 uncultured Saprospiraceae bacterium
GAGAAGACAGTTTCAAACGCTCTACCTTCTCTCTTCGCCTTTTCAATACTTTTATAATCAATAAGTCAACCAGCATCGATTTAAACATCCGTTATCAAACCAAAACAGAAGATGCCTTCTATATACAAGATGAATTTTACTACACTAATATCATCCTGAAAAAATCGTTCTGGAACAAAAAACTAAACTGCCGGATTTACCTCAATGATATTTTCAATACATTTAGAACGGGGAATACCCGCCCATTCGACGAAATTATAACAACACGAACCCGGAAACCCCGAAGCCAATCTATCTCGTTCTGGCTCAGCTACAATTTCAGCACCAAAACTAAATGGAACAAAAGAAAAAACAACACAAAAAACGACCTCCGAAACCGCCTCTAAAAACGCTCCGAAGGAGCCCCAATATATATATATACACACACACACACTCACAACGCAAGACTCTGGAGGAGTCGAACCCTACATTAACCCCGACTTGAAAGTCGGGGAGCAGAGCAGGCAGCAGCGCAAAAAAAACAACCATGAAAAATACAACAATCCTACACCTCCTAATCCTCTGCTCCCTAGCAGCCCAAGCCCAAACTGACCTCGCTCAATCCTATGCTGCCCACCTCCAAAAAACCATAAGTTCCCTGAAAGACTCCACCCACCTCTATGTCGGAGACGGCGAAGAAACAGACCTCTTCTACTATACCCTGGTACCAGAAAACCCAATTAAAGGCACCCTAATTCTAATGCCCCCAACAGGTCAATCCGTAGAAACAGTCATCAACCATAATATCCCGCTAGCACAACTAGCGTTCGACAACAACTTCCTGCTCCTCATCCCCAGCATGAACTATAACCTCTGCTTAGATGAAGTAGCTATGCGTTTCATCAACAATACATTTACAGAAGTGCTGAAGAAGCATAATCCACCAAAAGATAAAATCATAATCGGAGGTTTTTCGCTCGGAGGGATGAATGCCATTCGCTATACAGAGATGGCTTATGAAGATCCCAGTACAACCGTTTTCCGCCCCTTAGCTGTTTACGGAGTAGATCCACCTTTAGACTGGAAAAATACTTTTTATACGAATGAGAGATGCATGAAGAAGGATTTCTCAGAAGTGGCTGTAAATGAGGCAACCTATTATAATCGCTTACTAATGTCTCGCTTCGGCGGAAGCCCTGTAGAAGTACCTGATGTATATGTCAAATATTCGATGTATTCCCGCGATAAAAAATATGGAGGAAATACCCGTTATCTAAAAGAAGTTCCTGTCCGCATTTACTCTGATCCGGACATCAGCTGGCATTTGGAAAATAGACAATCCGATTTCTACGATCTAAATGCATTAGATCAAGCGGCTATGATAAATCAGCTCCAGCAAATGGGAAATACTAAAGCAGAGTACATCAATGCTTTGGGTAAAGGCTATCGTTTGGATGGTAAACGACACCCACATTCTTGGTCGCTCGTAGATCCAGACGAATGTATGACCTGGATGCTCGACCTTGTAGAGAATCATAAACTTCCGCCTTTACCAAAAGTAAATACCAAAAAGAATAAATCACAACTAAAAAATATAAAACCTCTTTTAATAGACCGAGCAACACTTTCAGGTGAAAACTTAAATAAAGTAAGAAACCCAAACGATCCGGATAGAAGACTGTTCCAAAGACGTCTATTCAGAGGAGAAGAGATCAGCGTGTATATCGTAAGTAGTGAAACGGCAACCGCTGCTCAGAATAACTATGGGATTGACGAGTTTATAGGTGTTATAAATGGAAGAGCACGCCTAAATCCAGCAAAAGGGGAAGAACGATTCTTCACCCATGGCGACTTTTTCGTAGCCCCGAAAGGATTCACCGGAGACTGGGAAACCCAGGGAGCCGAAGAGTTCTACCACGAAATTTCCGTCATCACAACAGACAGAGGCCCAGAGGCAGACTCTAATTCCAACAATATACTTCCAATTCAAATAGATAAAGATAAACTCTCTGGAATTGGTATGACCAAAGTAAAAACCCTCGACGGAAAACTAAAATACCAAGACATTCTTTACAAAGGATTAGAGTTGAAAGTCATCCTAAACGCAGAAGAATCAAGCACAAAAGAAATTAACGAAAACTTAGAAGAACAACTAATCTACCTCATCTCCGGCACCCTTACACTAACTCCTACGAACAAAGACGATCAAATCTTCTACGCCGGAGACTACCTAGTGCTACCAAAAAACTTCTCCGGCCACTGGGAAACCAAAGGCCACGGCCCAACCCGCTGGCTAAGCATCCAAAAAAACAAATAAGAAACAAGCAAAAGAATAGTCACACACACATCTCACGTCACCCACGCAAGACTCTGGAAGAGTCAAACCATCATTAACCCCGACTTGAAAGTCGGGGTCAGAAAAAACAACCATGAAAAAGAAAACCCTCCTAAAAAAGTTCCCAGGCAAAGGCGGCTGGACCTACGCTGAAGTTCCCGAAATTCCACAGGACAAAAAAGCCCCCTTCGGTTGGGTAAAAGTCAAAGGCTTCATCGACGACTACGAAATCAAACAATACAAACTTATGCCAATGGGCAATGGAAAACTTTTCCTACCCGTAAAAGCAGCCATCCGTAAAAGAATCAAAAAGGAAGCAGGCGATTACGTTACGATCACGTTAGAGAAAGACGAAAGTCCACTTGACATACCAGAGGAAATTACCCTATGTTTCGAGGGGGAATCTCGTAAAACTTACGAAGCCTTCATCAATGCCACTGAAGGAAAACAAAAAGCTTGGTTGGACTGGATTTACGCGGCCAAAAAAGAGGAAACCAAAGTGAAAAGAATCCTAAAAATGATCCAAGAGCTAAAAGAAACTCATAAGGAGTAATCAACAAAAAGACATACTTAACCCCCATTTCCAAGGAATTTACTCCTATTCATGCAAAACTCTGGAGGAGTCAACCATCATTAACCTCGACTTGAAAGCCTGAGAGCAGGTAGCAGCTGGTCATGAGAGAACCCAATAGAACCAGCAAAAAAATCTCTGGCCCACTTCTTGAATTATCACTACTAGAATAAGAAAAGTAAAGAAGCGAATCTTTTAAAATCTGTCACAGTTCTCCCACATAAGACAGGTCGTTTTACAGCTAATCCAAATCATACCAAGATTGTCACAAATTCTGACAATTAGAATAAACAACACAAGACTGGTCTCCCCTATATTTGACCCCAAGCAACTAACCATTCGTTTTGACATTCGGTCAAAATACAACCAAACTTAATCCCTCCCAATTCTCGGTGTAATACCGGGAAACCCATATTAGAACATATCAAAGAAAGCTTACTAACAATTGTTAGCTGTATTGTCGAACCATTAGGTTTAGAACATTGCTGTATAATTATTTTTATGCTTCAGAAAAATCATTCGTAACCTTAGGGTACTGTTCCTGCAATTTATCCCCCTGGAATAAGCAGGAGAAAAGCAGTCCCGTTAAACAGACTCAACATGAAAGTAATCTCTACGATTGTCTTTTGTTTTTTTCTGGTCCAGGGCTTTTCGCAAGATCCGTCATTTTCACAGTTCTATGCGAATCGTATCTACCTTAATCCAGCTTTTACTGGCTTAGAAAGTGGTGTATCCGTAGCTGGAGTATCCAGGATGCAGTGGACCAGTGTCGATGATGGATATCGAACCTATGGCTTATCAGCCGAAATCCAGGAACCATTTATCAACAGTGGAATTGGTGTTCATTTATTCCGGAATAGTCAGGGACTAGCCGAGCTCAATGCCACTTCAGTTGGGTTTTCCTATGCCTATCTTATCCCACTACAAAACCATAATATTCACATTGGAATGGAAGGAAGTTGGAACCAAAAATCCATAGATTGGAATAAGGTCATCTTCTCAGACCAGTTGGATGAAGTGAATGGAAACGTATTGGGAACCAGTTATATACCATTGATGGATAAAACCACCTACACCGATTTCAATATGGGGGTGCTCTGGCGTTTCAATTCAGATTTAAAACTGAAAAAACGCAAAATCCGTGATTTACATCATAGTTTTGGTATAAGTATAAACCATCTTCCTGCACTCTTCGGAAGCAATACGGGTAGTGAATCTTTTCAAAATTTAGAAACTAAAATTCTTCCTCGAATGACGCTACATGGTGGGTCGATGATCCCTCTTAGTTATTTCAAAGGAACAAAGAACAAGATCATGCTTTCGCCAAATTTCAAAGTAGACGTACAAGGTGATGGACTCTTTAAATTCAAAGAAAATCTTCAGGTATTTACCTACGGAGGATATTTGTTGTATGAAGGTTATTATTTCGGAGCAATGTATCAAAACAAGAATGTACTCTCTCGTCATGAAAATACAAACGCTTGGATTATAGCTGTAGGGGCGCATATAAAATCAGAGAAAGGACAGACCATGTTCATCGGTTTTAGCTACGATGCCAATACTACAGGGGTTGGTACAGCAGCGGGAGGAGTTTATGAAATAGCATTCCGTTGGACCGGGAAAGGCTCCGTTTCTATTTTTGGTGGAGGAAGAAAAGGTGGAGGGAATGGAAGAGGCAGTCGAGGCCGTCGAAAGTTCAAGAGGTTAGATTGTTATCATTTCTTTTAGTGAACTCCTAAAATGCAAAGAAAACAGAACCAGATTAACTCAATGAAACCACTACTACTATGAAAAAAATATACATCATAACAATAATTTTACTTAACGCTCTTAATACTAGAGCCCAATGCGACATTCTCCAGTCCAATCCTGATCCATGTGCGAATAGCTCAGTCTTTTTTAGTGTAGATAATCCCAGCGGTAGCTATGCTTGGGATTTTACAGATGATGGAAATATAAATGCACTAGGAACTTCTGTTTCCTATTCTTTTCCAGAAAGCAATATAGATTTATCTTATCCAATAACACTTTACAGAAATGGTGTGGCCTGTAACACTATTGATGTAATGGTGCAAGGAATACCTGATCCTAGTATTGGTGTAATTCCTGGAAGTGGAACTTTAGAAGACGATTTGATCCGAGTTTGTAGTAGTAATCCGAACGTAAACCTGATTATTTATAATGTATCCAGTACTTATACTAGTAACCAAAGTTATGAAATTAACTGGGGGGATGGGGCCGTAGAAAATTTCGATAACAGTACATTCCCGAATTCATCGACCATCTCTCATGATTATTTTACTTATGGGTATTATACGATTTCCATTACGGCTGAAGGTGCTAACGGATGCTCTAATACAAAGCAATACACCCTGTATAATGGTAGTAACCCATCGGTAGGTTTGGCGAATCCTGGGAACACTGTGGGGCTCTGCGTGCCAGCAACTATTGATTTTCCAATTACGAACACCAACAATAATCCTACGGGAACGATTTATAACGTATATATTAATGGTGAAGCTGTTGCTATTTACAATCAGGAAAATGTGCCAGGTGTTTTTTCCTATACTTTTTTAGAACCATCTTGCGGATTGACAACCTCAACAGGCAACTATCAAAATGCTTATGACGTAAATATTGAAGCTTCGAATCCTTGTGGTTCTTCCCAAGCGACGATTGAACCAATAGAGCTTAGTGAGCCGCCCGAACTGATTTTTACAGCAGATGAACCCAACTTAGGCTGTGAGGGTAATCCGATTACTTTCACCAACGCATCTGATGATGAAGGAGAAGTAATTGCAGGGGATTGTTCCAGCCTAATACCCAGTTGGATGATTACACCCGGTGTGCCAGGTGTTCATTGGGAAATTACCTCAGGAAATACTTTTGCTTCTGAAGAAATTGAAGTAGTGTTTTTGATTCCTGGAATTTATACAATCACAATGACTGTTAATAGCCCTAGTTGTGGAGAATACGACTTTTCTCAGGTCTTTGAAATCTTCGAAGATGTAGATGTCAATGCAGAAGGTGGGTTGATAACAGCTGCTGCACCAGCTATCTCTGATGATTGTTTGCCAACAGTTGGTGTATTTACCAATCTTTCTACCGGTGATAGTTTAGAATACACTTGGGAGGTGAGTCCATCTTCTGGTTGGGAATTCATTTCACCATTTCATGAAAATTCAACAGATCTGCAAATCAACTTTACCGAACCAGGCTCTTATGATATATCGTTAAGTGCTGGTGGTTATTGTGGTGATGCTGGTTGGGATACCACCTTGGTAGTCGCTGATATTCCGGAAGCAATCATCCCAATCATTCCAAATCAATGTGAAACAGGTACGCTGAATTTTGATGAAGATAATGTAGATATCAATGCAAATTATGGGGTTCTTTCGAATATTGAATGGGCATTTCCTGGAGCAACACCAGCCACTTCTAACGAAACTTACCCAACTAATATTTACTACGATACACCAGGAACTTACTATATATCCGTCACTCTGACGAACCAATGTGGTACAGCAACTTCGGCCACGGCCACTTTTACAGTTGAAGAACCAGGAGTAGCAACGGTTGGAGACAATATTAACGTTTGCGAAACTACAGCAGCATTTATCTTAGTTGGTACCCCAATGGGAGGGACTTGGACAGGGAATGGTGTAACCGAAAATGGTTTGTTCACTCCTTCCGAAAATACAATAGGAGACAATACCTTGCTTTATAGTGTACAAGATGGAGCCTGTTTGTTAGAAGATTCGTTAATCATAACAGTCACTCCAGCTCCTGTTGTCGTCTTACCAAATGAGCAGTCCTTATGTGTGACGGAAAGTGCCTACGATTTAAGTGCAGCCACACCAATAGGCGGTATATGGACGGGGTCAGGAATAAATGGCAATTCTTTTGATCCGGCTTTAGCGGGTGTCGGAACACATTCTATAACCTATTCTTATTTCGATAACATAAGTGGTTGCTCTAATAGTGGTACGATGGAAATGGAAGTACTCGCACTACCAGAATTGATGGTGAATGATACCGCCTATTGTAACACCTCTGGCTTAGTAGATTTGCCTTTTGCACAACCAGAGGGCGGAAATTGGTCAGGTACTGGAGTTGTTGGAAATTCTTTTGATCCAGATTTAGCAGGAGGTGTGGGAGTTTTTAATATTACTTATACATATACAGATGGAAATGGTTGTAGTAATAGCGAAACCGCAATAATATCCATTGTTAGTCCAGATAACATTAATGCCGGTGATGACTTTGAACTTTGTATCAACTTGGACCCCATTGATTTGTCGCAAATAGCTTCGCCAGCAGGTGGCAGTTGGAACGCTAATGGAAGTTTAGGATTAAATGGGAACACTTTTGATCCCACATTAGCTGGAGCAGGAACACACACATTGACCTACATCATAGGTGCTGGTAATTGTCAAGTGACCGATGATATTGAGATAACGGTTCATCCAACTCCTGTTGTTACAGTAATGAATGATTTTGAAATTTGCTTAAATGCTGCTCCAGAAACCTTAACGGCCAATCCAGTTGGAGGGACTTGGACTGCAACGAACGGAGCAACCTTAGTAGGAGCCGTTTTCAATCCGGCAACATCAGGAGAAGGCGTATTCTCTTTTAGCTATAGTTATACGGATGGCAATGGTTGCGAAAATACAGATGAACTAGTTGTGACGGTTTTAGGTATTCCTAACATCACAACTACAAATGCAACACATTGTGACGTGCCTGGTTTAGTTGATTTACCGGCAGCTGATCCTGAAGGAGGCGTTTGGACAGGTATTGGGGTGGTCGGAACCAGTTTTAATCCACAATTTGCCGGGGGCGTTGGAACTTATACGCTGACCTATACGGTGGAAGATGGTAATGCCTGTGAAAACTCGGAGACAGCAACCATTACTATAATTGCCCCGGTTTATGTAGATGCAGGAGCCAACGACACCGTTTGTATAGATCAGGGAATCGTACAGATGACTGGTTTTAATCCGCTCTTTGGTCAATGGTCCGGCCCAGGAATTGTTGACGCAAACGGAGGTTTGTTTGACCCAATGATAGCTGGTCAAGGTTTGCACACCCTGAAGTACAGTAAAGGAGCCGGAAATTGCTATACAGAGGATACTAAAAAAGTACTTGTAATTGATATGACCGTAGAAGCTGGAGAAGATCAGGAGGTTTGCTTGTTGGATGATGCTTTTATTTTAGATAATTATACTCCCTCTGGTGGTGTGTGGACAGGCGTCGGTATAACCGATGCAGGAATGGGCATTTTTGATCCAGCAGTTGCTGGAGTTGGAACACACTTACTGACTTATACTTTTACAGATCCGTCATCAGGTTGTATTCGAATTGATAACAAAGAAATTACAATATTTGAGGTTGATGAAGCGGACTTTGCTATTCCAGATTTTGCTTGTAGAAATGAACCGATTACTTTTGAAAATCTTTCCCCTACTGGATATGAATATCTATGGTCTTTTGGATTGGGAGCCGGAACTTCAACCTTAATGAATCCTGTACATGCCTACACGGTTGCTGGAGACTATACGGTTACCTTAATCATTAGAAACACACAGGGTTGTGCAGACACTACCACTCAAAATATAACAATAGCCGATATTCCGGTCGCTTTATTTGACCCTTCGGTTTCAGAATCCTGCTCAGGTGACACCATTTTGTTCGACAATCAAAGTTTTGGGGACAGTCTGACTTACTACTGGACTTTCGGAGATTTTCAAACCAGTACGGCTGAAGATCCTGGTCCGATATTTTTTCAACAAGGCTTTTACGATACGACCTATTTGATAACCTTGACGGTCGGTAATATCTGTGGAGATCATACTTATCAGGATGTAATTTTAGTTCATCCAGAACCAAGTGCCTCTATAGGAATTGTTCCGTTGACAGAGTGTTCACCACTGATAGTCGAGTTTGCAAATGCTTCCACGGGAGATGCTTCTGACTTCTTTTGGGATTTCGGAAACGGGAATACTTCTACGGATCAATTTCCGGAAGCAGAAACTTACTTCACTGATTCAGTGACGGTTTCATATCAAGTGATGATGGTTGCTTCTAATATCTGTGGTGCTGATACGGTCTTTACAGAAATAGTAGTAGATCCGGCAAACGTACAGGCATCGGCACAAGTATCGGTAAACGCGGGTTGTGTACCACTTTTGGTAGATTTTGCCAACTTTAGTACGCCTGGAGCAACTATTGATTGGAACTTTGGAGACGGAAACAGTTCTTCTGAAATGGAACCAAGCCACACATTTACAGAAGCAGGGGAGTACACGGTGGTCCAATATGCAAGTAGCGAATGTGGCTATGATACGATTGCCTTGAATATAACAGTATATCCGCAGCCAGAAGTTTCTTTTATTCATGAGAACGCTATTTGCAGCATGCAAGAAGTAGCATTTTTCAATAATTCCGAAAACACTTCAGGTCATTACTGGGATTTCGGAGATGGAAACTCCTCAACAGAAACGAATCCAGTGCATAGCTATTCTGCTCCAGGAATCTATAACGTTAGTCTAACTGGTATTTCTCAATTTAACCAATGCGAAACCATTTACGAAAGTGAAATCACAATTTTAGAATTGCCTTCCGCTAACTTTGAACCTTCAACAACAAGCGGATGTGCACCATTAACTATTGACTTTACTAACACTTCTTCTGCAACTTTATTTTACTTCTGGGATTTTGGAGATGGTAATACAAGCATAGCGATGAACCCAAGTCATACTTTTGAGGAAGAAGGAACCTATGCGGTCACGCTACGTAGTACTGATGTTAATGGCTGTTACCAGGATACGACTATTTTCAATATCATTGTTTCTCCAATTCCTACTGCTGACTTTGACTTTGAAAAGGAAGCATCCTGCGGTTTACCAGCTACCATTAATTTTGAAAACTTATCAGAGGGCGCATTAGATTATCAATGGTCATTCGGCCAGGGAAGTACTTTTACTACAACTAATCCAACCTTCACATATACTGAAGCTGGAACCTATGAAGTGATGATGGTTGCATTCAATCAATTTAGCTGTAGCGATACCTCTTTAATGACGATAGATATATACGAAGATCCAGTAGCCGGTATTGAAATTGAAAGTACAGATGGTTGCGCTCCTTTGAGTGTGAAGTTTCTAAACAGTTCTTCTGCCAGTACTGATTATCAATGGTTTTTTGGAGATGGAAATACGAGTATGGAATCTTCACCAAGACATTTATATGAAACACCAGGGGATTATGAAGTGAAGTTGGTGGCTTCCGTCAACAATGTGTGCCCGGATACGATTGTTTTCTTCGAACCAATTCATGTTTATCCCATGGCTTTCGCTAATTTCGAAGCAACGCAAGTAGAAAATGACGGAACCTATGATATTGTCAACCTTTCGGAAAATGCAAATGACTACTTCTGGGAGTTTTCTGATGGAGAGACAAGTGTCTTGGAAAATCCATCTCATCGTTTCTTGAATAACGGTGTTCAGCAAATTTACCTGGAAGCCAACAATAGCTATGGCTGTGTTGATGATACCTTAGTATCCTTTACTCCAGATTTTGTGAAAGGATTGTTTTTACCAAATGCCTTTTCCCCGGAACAGGGAATTGGAGATGTTCGTTTGTTTAAAGCAAAAGGAATTGGTTTGAAGGAGTATCGCTTACAGATTTTCTCTACCTATGGCCAGCTTTTATGGGAAAGTACTGCTTTAGATGAACAAGGGAGACCTTCTGAAGGCTGGGATGGAATAGTGGACGGTGAGTTGATGCCACAGGATAGTTACGTCTGGAAATGTTCTGGAATCTTTCTGGATGGAAGTGCCTGGATAGGAGTGGAGGAAGGAAATAAACGTAAGGTGATGGGGACTTTGGTTTTGTTGAGATAGTAACGTTCTATTAATCGATATTTAGTTTTATTGTTATATTTGATTATATTATTACTCAAGTAAGTAGCCATATGGCATCTAACTTCATAAATATTTATCATGAAAAACAAAAAACTACTATTGATAGCTATGTTATTTCTTTCGCTTTCTAGTTATGCTCAGATTGATTGGGCGGAATTGGAAAAAAATCGACAACTAGAGAATGAACAGAACCAATTTGATCTAAACAATGTCAATGCTCCACTCAGTTCAAATGATCCTATAACAACAACTGCCGAACAAATCCTAGCAGACCTCGATATGGATGGGATGGATGACGATTGGGAATTAGACAATAATTTAGACCCAAATAACCCACAAGATGCTTTTGGAGATGAGGACAATGACAAAATTATAAATCTATTTGAATTCCAGCTCGAGACAGACCCAAACAGCGATACCTCTCCTTCGATTATCGAATTTACACCTGCTGGAAATATCGATGACCTTAAAGAGGTGGTTGAAGCAGCGGAAGGAAGTATAAGGGTTGTTCGAATGGCTCAGGGAGATTATTCCGCTATTGGAAATGTTATTTTTTACGATGGCTATCGTTTGATGCTTCAGGGAGGATGGAACGATGATTTCTCCGATTATGACCCAGATCAATATGTTACAAACTGGGTAGGCCCAACTTCAGAAGCTATGGTTCTTTTATGGTTAGGGATAGATACAAATGATTCTTCTACAACGATTCTAGATGGAATACAATTCTCAGCGCAAGATTATTTTTCTTTATACGGTGTAGTACAAGTAACTAATAATCAGGGACATGCAAACGTTAGCCTCAAAGATTGTAGCTTTGCAAATAGTGAGTTTTATGGATTTGGAATTACTTCACGTAATATCGGAACAACAAGTAATTTTCTTGTTATGAATACCACATTTGGAAACAACCTTAGTGGAGGAATTTATACCCAAATCACAAGTAGCGCAATTTCTGATTGGCGTTTAATTAATATGACCAACAATAATCCAGGCTCCTCTGATGGAGGTATAGATGGACTGACAAATAGCAGTGGAGATTTAAACGTTTCCATCATCAATTCTATCATTTGGGGGAATACTGCCCCCTCTTTAAACTTCAGCGCTATATCCGATGCGGATTTTGATTTGTCCCATTCTAACATTGATCCTCCGTCTGGCACAACAACCGTTGTTAGTCAGCTCAATACTATAGATACAGATCCTCTTTTTGTTGATGCTCCTGCTAGTGATTGGACTTTGCAGGAAACTTCACCCTGTGTCGATACCGGAATTGATGTTGGAATCCAATTCTTTGATGCTGCTCCGGAAATGGGAGCTTTTGAAAGGGGAGGCTGTGCTATTTCTACTGTGCAACTAGATATCTTTGCTTGTGATTCCTATAGCTATGAGGGGGATGTTTTGGACGCTAGTGGTACTTATGAATACGCTTTCATTAATGCTGCTGGTTGTGATAGTCTAGTAACCTTGAATTTAGCCATTGAAACATTAGCCCCTGAAATAACATCAGATGGAATGACCTTGACGGCTTCTCCAACTGGTGCTACTTATCAATGGCTTGACTGTGCAAGCAATGATCCTCCTATTGCAGGAGCAACTGGGCCAACTTTTACACCAACTGTAAGTGGAACCTATGCTGTGGAAATCACGGATGGAGTTTGTACTAAAACTTCGGAATGTTTAGCTATTGTAGTTACTAGTCTAGAAAACACCTTATTTGAAAGTCTGAGTTATGCTCCCAATCCTGTAAATGATTTATTACATATTGACTTTGGCGAGACTCAGGAGGAACTTTCCATGAAGCTAACAGATGTAACAGGGAAACAAATTAAAGAATGGGAGTTTTATAACATCAGTTCTACAAGTGTAGAAATTTTTGACTTGGCAAAAGGAGTGTATTTCTTGAATATTCAATCGGGGAGTAAACAACAGTCCGTAAAACTTATAAAAAAATAATAGCTATAAATAATATTGTTTCGGGGCATGAAAACACTTTCTGTGTAATTTTATGCCCCGAAATATGCTTTGTAAATCGACGCTCGTGGCGCAAAACCCAACCACATCGCAGGATACAATAAAAAGGAAAGCAGTCCGCTACCTGCCTCAAAAGTAATGTCATCAATTATTAAGCAGTAATTCTCATCAATTTTTCTAACAATATGCTTGTGTTTCCAATAGGAAAGGGGCCAGGGAAGTTTGTGCCCTTCGTCAATAAAATAGGCCTCTTCGTCATTAACTCCATCCTCCGTGATTAGGGAGATCCATTCTGTTTTTATTGGACTAAGAAATTGCATATGCACCCGATCCCCTTTTTTAGAACCTGTAAACTCTTTCACCTCCATCTTTCCGATTTTTGGTTTAAGCGCTTCAAAAAGATCTAAATCAAAGCGTTCCATCACTTCTTTATAGTTCCCTTTTACTTTTGTTTGAAATTTTATCTTCATATAGCTTTACAAACAAGTAAAGGAAGACTTTTGTTGAGATTTATTGATTACATTAGCAATGTGTAAAATTAAAATCAACTTTAACTAATCAACTATTATGGAAAATTTACCCATTTACTTCCCATTTATCATTCTAGCGCTTTTCCTATTAGGTTCTGCTTTTTTTACCGTTAAGCAGCAAACTGCCGTGATTATCGAACGCTTCGGGCGTTTTAATAGCATTCGTAACTCTGGACTTCAAATGAAAATTCCCTTTGTAGATCGTATTGCTGCAAAGGTTACTTTGAAAATTCAACAATTGGATGTCATTGTGGAAACGAAAACTAAAGATGATGTATTTGTAAAATTGAAAATATCTGTACAGTATGTTGTGATACGAGAAAAAGTCTATGAAGCTTTTTATAAACTAGAGTTTCCACATGAGCAAATTACGTCGTATGTCTTTGATGTTGTTCGTGCTGAAGTTCCTAAAATGAAACTGGACGACGTATTCTTAAAGAAAGATGATATAGCCATCGCTGTAAAATCAGAATTGCAAGACGCCATGTTGACTTATGGTTACGACATCATCAAAACATTAGTAACAGATATTGACCCTGATGCTCAGGTAAAAGAAGCGATGAACAGAATTAATGCTTCTGAGAGAGAGAAAGTAGCGGCACAGTATGAAGGAGATGCAGCCCGTATTCTTATTGTTGAAAAAGCGAAGGCCGAAGCAGAAAGTAAACGTTTACAGGGGCAGGGTATCGCTGATCAGCGTAGGGAAATTGCTCGTGGGTTGGAGGAATCTGTTGAAGTGTTGAATAAGGTTGGAATCAACTCACAGGAAGCTTCTGCTTTGATCGTGGTTACCCAGCATTATGATACCCTACAATCAATTGGAGAGGCAACTAACACGAACTTGATTTTGTTGCCGAACTCACCACAAGCCGGTTCAGATATGCTCAATAACATGGTGGCTTCTTTTACAGCTAGTAATCAAATAGGAGAGGCGATGAAAAAGAAGAATGAGAAGTAAATTAGCGTAAAAGTATAAAGATACAACTTAAGGCCTCTGCTGTCCAATAGGGAAGCAGAGGTTTTCTTTATTTGGATTAAATCCAGATAATTCCTGTCAATGTTTGACCTTGAAAAGTCAGTGAATACGGGCTTAATTGCAAATATTAGTTCACCTCAAAATTTGTAATTATGTACAGTTTAAAATTATTTGAAAGTCTTATCTCTTTAAGTTGGACAGCAGTGGTTTTAGTTATTTCTATTTTAGGATTACTAGTTTATAACAGTAATAATACCATGGAAAACCGAATGCTGAATAAGGGTTCTGAAATGATAATGACAATTGATGAAATTACAGAAGCAAATAAAGATAATCCGCTCTTAGTCAAAGGGAAAGAGCTCTTTAAAAGCAACTGTGCTACTTGTCATAATAGGAATATGACTGATGATCTTGTAGGTCCGGCACTTGCGGGAGTAACTGAACGTTGGGTGGAATACCCTACAGAAGATCTATATAGTTGGATTCGAAATGCAAAGAAGTTGTTTAGTGAAAAACACCCAATGGCGATAAAACTTTTTGAGAAATGGGACAGCCCGATGACTGCTTTTCCTAATTTAAAAGATGAAGAGATAGAAGCAATACTAGCCTATGTAGAGCGGTAAGGTAAATCAACTGAGTTGCATTATAATAGCGAAGCGAATAAAGACAATTCTCAAAAGAATCTTACCTTTGCGTTTCATAAAATAAAACGACTCCTAACATGAAAAATACAATGTTCATCCTTACCATTTTTTGCTTCATCCTAAGTAGCTGCCAAACGGCTTCAGAGCCCAAAGAAGTAGAAGCTCCAATTTCTGAAAATCCTTTGGACAACCTTCCGAGAATCTGGCAGTTAAAGGACTATGACTTAATAAATAGTGATGGAAATCTGGATGATACTCAGAAGGAATCTCTTGAACAAAAAACCAAGCGAGATGGTCTTCAGTTTTGCTTTATTCCTAACCAGATCGGAAACAGTATCACGGGGGAAATCTATGAAGAGTTCACTTGGGATTATAATGTAGCAGATGCGAGTTTAATCATGAAAAAGAAAGCCAGTGAAAATAAATGGACGGAGGTGAAAATTGAAAAAGGGGAGAAACGGTGGACCTTGACTGCTATTGAAAACAATAATGCAAAGATAGAGCTCGTAGGACGTGGATCTTTGACTGCGAATATAGAAGAAGAGCCCTTCCACCCAATAAACAACAAATGGCGTACAAAAGCACAGAAACACGAAGAATTACCTGTGTTGAAAGGAAGACTCCTCAATTTTGTTACTCATTATAGATACCTCTTCAAAGCAAGTATTGATAACCCGAAACGATCCTTTACCAATAGCAAATCTGATGGTATTATTACGATTTACAAAGGTGCTGTAGGTTTTATTGATGAAAAGAAGATTCCTACAGAGTGGACATATGCTTTCTATGATGAATATCAAGCGCAGGATGCCTATAAGCTGTTTAAAAAATATATGAATAACAAGACCATTAAGAGAGAAGCCCCTAAAGATTGGAAGCCAGTAAACCTCCAAATTTTGACAGAATTAGAGGCTAAAATAAAAGCAGATATAGCTGGAAGTTAGTCAAATCTCGGACTACCATAAATAAGGTATCTAAATTACGAAATTCCTCGAAAAGCCCGGCAGTTGCTGGGCTTTTCGCATTTGGGACATCTTATATTTAATTTTTCATCAATTAACAATTAGTATTTTTTGGGTAAGCATCCAAGTCACAGATGTATTATTTTTGTTGATGTAATTATGAAGGAAAACAATTCCTCCTCTTTTATCCTCATAATTTGCTTAGTTACAAAAAACCTACCGCGTAAAAGCAGAGAACGAACTACAGAACAATTTTCCCCCTTACTCAATATATCCCTATCCTCCTCAGGTAATTTCCTCCCCACCTGCTAGGACCTATAATGTTATTGCGTAGAATTATTGTTGAAAAAAGAAGGTAAAAAGCCATTCTTTTTTTGGCATTTCTCTGTTGAGTCTCCCACACCAATTTGTATCCAATTATTATTTGAAATCATACAATTTCTTAACCATGAAAAATTATTACATGACTTACAAAAATGGACTCTGTATGGCCCTATTATTTGCCTTTATGTTGGCAGGTACGGGCTTGTTCGCTCAAGCTACATTATGGCTGGGTAACGATACAGATTGGAACAATTCGGCCAACTGGACGAACGGTGTTCCTCAGACAGGTGGTACTGCCACCATTTCTAATACACCTGAAGGAGGACAATTTCCAATATACGCTGGAAGCCCTGTCCTAGACTTCTCTTTACAAAATAGTGGAGAGTTGACTTTCAACACGGTGATTTATAACCTAGGCAACATTGTGAACTTCCAAGGTGGAAAAATTACGAGTAGTGCTTATTTTGTCAATGCCGGTATTATCTCTTTCGATAATGACGGTTCTTTCATTAGTTCCGGTTCATTGGACAACTATGGAACGATTGACAATGCAGCATCCGCTGATCTTTCTATTATTAATGGAATCTTCAACAACTTTGGTCAACTCATCAACTTTGGTGACATTGCCATTGCTGCTGGCGTTTCTGCTAACAACTATGGTTCCTTAGAAAGCTTTATGAACATTCAGTTGGACGGAACTTTGATCAACAAAGGACAGTTCAACTCTGGTGTTGGTAGTTCACTTAACATAAGTTCTGGTGCTAGTATTACAAATTTGGCTGGCGCTGAATTCGTATGTACTTGTAACTTAGACAATGATGGAGACATCATGAACGACGGTGACTTTCTAGTTAACTTCAGCTCTGTTTTTGATAACGACGGATCTTTTGTTACTAACAATAAATTCGGACTTTCCGGTTTACTAAATAACAACACGACCTTTACAAACGGTGGTGCTCTTGCTATTTTAGATGCAGGTGACTTCAACAACTATGCAACCTTGTCTAACAACGGAAGCATCGAATTGAATGTATGTGGTAAATTAGTACAACATGCCAACAACAACATCGGAGGAACAGTAACAAGTGATGGTTTGGTGTATACTTTAAATGGTTCTGTAAATGTAACAAGTAGCGATCTTGGTTTTGAAGCTACTAATATAAATGAAAGAAAAATTCCTATCGCTGGCTGTAAAGCAAATGTATTTATTACGCTTGACGATAACGGTACAGTAAGCCTAGCGAATGACGATATTGATAAAGGTTCTTACGGATCTTGTGGTGCACAATTGACTAGTGTAACTATTACGCCAAACACTTTTACTACAGATGACCTCGGTCAGCAAGTAGTAACGCTTGACATTACGGATGAATTTGGATTCTCTGCTTCTTGTGAATCAATCATTACCATATTGGCTCCACAAACGCCAATCGCAGCTATTGATGATCCGGAAATTGATGCTACTTGTCCTGATGACATTAACATCACTGCGGAGATCGGTGCTAATTCTGCAATCGCTTCTTGGGAAGAGCCAACAGCGACTTCTGACTGTACCATCGGAGGACCAAATCCTCCAGTAGATTGTGGAACTGCTCCAACAATTGACGGAATGATGTACTTAGGTAGTTTCAATGGTTCTTACTACTACAAGCGTCCAGATGGCGATTTAGCATTTGATCATGCTCTATCTTTTGTTCAGGCAAGAGGTGGTAACCTTCCTGTTATCAACAGTGCTGAAGAAAATGAATTCTTGGCAAATGCAGTAAACGGAAACTTCTGGTTGGCTTACACTGATGAGGCTTCTGAAGGTAACTTCGAATGGTTTGGTGGTTCTTCGACTTATACCAACTGGGCTCCTGGCGAACCAAATAACCACAACAACAATGAAGATCATGTTCACATGAAGCCAAATGGTACATGGAATGACATTAATGAACATACTATTCGTTGGGCAGTTATGGAACTACCATGTAATGGTGGAGGTGGACAGCCTGATTGTTCTTTAGTTTCTAACACAATTGGAAATCTAATTTATATTGGAGAACATAATAACAGTAAGTATTACTGCTCTCATAACAATAATTATACATGGCTTGAAGCAAAAGCTGAAGTAGCTTCTTTGGGAGGACAGTTGGTGATTGTTGATGATGCAGCTGAAAACGAATTCATTAGAAGTACCGTATTAGCAGATTACGTATGGATCGGTTTAACAGATGAGGCAAATGAAGGAACTTTTGTAAACGTAGATGGTTCAACACCTTCTTACTTTAATTGGAATGCTGGTGAGCCGAATAACAATGGAGGAACCGAACACTACGCTCGTTTATTGAAGCATAATGGTAAATGGACAGATAGAAATGCACACTTTCATGCAGAGTTTGTTATGGAAGTTCCTTGTCCTGCATCTCCAGTAACACCACAAGGTCCTCTAACCTGTGATATTGCGGATCACGGAGCATCTGATAATGGAATAGGAGAGCGGTTAGTATGGCTTGACTTTGATAACCTTGCAAACAACAGAGAGTACGCAGCTATTGGGGAGTCTAAATTTACGGAGTTGGCTGATGGAACTGCTCTATTGACTGGTGCTGTACAGAGAGTAGACAATGCAAACAAAGGATATGAATATTCTGTAAGATTAATTAATAAAAGAACTTGGGCGCAGTGGTCTGCTTTGCCTGGACGAACTTTTAAAGAAAATACTCATGTATCAGCTGACCATACGACTTGGTCTTACTACGAATTAGATAATAACAACAGTACATTTACAGGAACTGGTAATAATGCTGGTGAGACGCTTAATATCTCTCATGCACCTTCTAATTTTGAATTTGGATTCCAGGTAGGTGTAGGTGCAAACTTGAAAGATGGCGACTATGGTTTCTCTGGTTGGTTTGATTTCTCTGGTTCTGACTCAGGACACGGTGACTTCAATGGAGATCTTGAAAACTGTGTTCCAACAACTACTGGTGGAGGTGGTGGATCTGGAGAAATCACAATTACTCAGATTCAAGGTTTACCTTCTGGTGCTGAATTCCCTGTCGGAACTTCTATCATTGCTTACCAAATCACTGATGATTGTGGTAATGAAGAAATTTGCACTTTTGAAGTAGTCATTGAAGATACACCTTCTACTATTACAGTTGACTGTGTTGAAAACATCGTTGTAGATGCAGCACCAGGTGCGACTTCTGCAACTGTTATTTATACAGAGCCAACTGCGACAACAGATTGTTACAAAGACGGTTTAGAAATTAACAGATTGGATGACGGACCTGCAAATGGTGCTGAATTCCCACTCGGTGTTACTTTTGTAAACTATGCAGCTAGTGATTCTTGCTTTAACTTCGAAGGATGTGTATTTACAGTAACTGTAAATCCTACGCTAGCTGAATTAACTGTTTTAACTTGTTCTGAAGACATCAACTCTACGGAGGAAGTAGTTACTTTTGATTTACCTACTGGTTCAACAACTTGTTTCGAAGGAGATGTAACGATTACTCAAATAGAAGGACCTGCTTCAGGTTCTACCTTCCCAGAAGGAACTACAGAAATCATCTTCTTATTGACTGACGATTGTAGCAATACAGAAATTTGCAGATTCGATGTAAACGTTGATCTATGTAACCCTGTTGGAGGAGAAATCACAACAACAGACCCAACTACAATTTGTGCAGGAGACGGAAACGCCGATCCAATCAA
>CAZDTI010000126.1:0-19861 GCA_964508085.1 uncultured Saprospiraceae bacterium
CTTTCGCCATTGGCTTTGGGGACAATATGTCGTCTCCATGGAAGCGAAATCCTATAAGACAATGCCCGCCCTGAAACCTCACCTGGATCCTTATAAATTGATGTGGAATAGTCTGAAAATGGGAGCTGCAACCTGCCTCTTTTCTGGTTCTTATCTCGCTATATTTCGAATGTCAGATGGTTTGTTTCAATATCTTTTCCCCTTGAATGTTTTCATTTGGTCTGCGCTTTTTTATGGTTGGTTTACTTACAATTCTAATCGCCACAAAGTAGTGAAGGTCATTGAGCAATTAATGCAATATCCCGCTAATGAACAATGGTTGGCTTTTTCTATAGATAGCTTTGAGAAGTTATCTAAAAAAGATCAAAAAACATTGAAGGCGATTAGTAAGTATGAGGGTGTAGGTATATTGTTAGTTAAGTCTTCGGGGAAAGTAAAGCGATTGGTGAAAGCTTCCTCTTCTATAAAATGGTGGGGAGATTATACTAAGTATTACAGTGTCCCATCGAGGTTTTAAAAATCAAAACCAATTCTAAAGGAATATCGCTGGTAAATGATCTCGTCGTGATTTTCCCTCCAGCTATACTCTCGTTTTGCCCACTGATTTCTGTATCCTAACTCCATCAAAAAATTCAGTTTCGGACCTATAGGACTTTTAAACCCTATTGCGGGATATACCATTAATCCGCCTTTTAACTGAGTATCATCATCTCCTCCGAAATCATGATCACTAAAGGAATATCCAGCTTGTAATGTATAGTACATTGTAGTATTCCGAAGATTAAAATTACCACGAAAATCCAAATGGAGCGGAATGAATTTGTTATCATAAATATCCAATCCAACACCAGCTCCGACTCCTAAATACTGATTGATTTGATAACCTTTAATAAAGCTAAGCAGGGTGGTTCCAATGACTAGGCCGTCTTCCAACTGTGCATCTCTTCCTGCCAGTATTCCTACAGCAATTATGTTGTAGTTGCCTCTTTTCTGTAAGGCAGAAAGGGGTGCCAATAAACCAGTCTTGGTAGATTGTTCTTTTCCAATATTGAAAACAAGGTTATTATTCAATAACAATACATCTCCGCTGATGATTTTAATTTTAGTGTAGTCGTCTCCTTGTTCTAATATTTGGCCCTTTAAGACACTGCCATCTATCAGTTGGACGGTTTGTTGTCGAAGACTATCTTGCGAATAGAGGGTGGAAGATAGGATTGTTAAGAGGAAGGCAAGTAGGAGATGCTTTTTCATGTAGATGAATCGTTATAATAGTTTAAATATCATGTAAAGAACTAGATATAAGTAGCGCTCAAAAAAACGTTTACTAAACCTCAAAAGGTTTAGTAAACGTAGGTAGAGGTGGCGACCTATCTATTTTTTTACAGAAATAACACTCAATACTTCTAAGTTCTGTGGATCATCAAAGTTCACCTGATAAAAACCATCGTCACCAACGGCTAATAGAATATTCTGATTGCCAGGTAAAACGATTACATCTTTTGCAGAAAAATCATCTAAAGTACTGATTAACTTTTGGTCCAAAACCAAAGGGTTCTCAATGTCGAAAACCTTAAGTCCTGCATCTGCCTCACACAAAAATAAATTATCATCCTTAATGGACAAACCATGAGGGTTTTCCATAGGGAAGGTTTTGACAAGATTTGGATTAAGAATATCGGTAATGTCAATCAAATCCAGTTGGTTTATTTGGCTACCATTGCAAAATGTTCCACTATGCAAGGTGACATAAGCATAGTTGTCTTTGACAAAAACAGGGTCACAAGATGTCCAGTGTTGATATCCAGAAAGGTATTGTGGAGAAGCTGGATCTGCAGCATCATAAATAAACATACCTTGTTGAGAACCAATAAAGAGTTTGTCACCAAAAGCATATAAAGTCTCAATATTCCAACCCACGTTCATCTCTCCAACTTTTGAGGGATTCGTTATGTCATCAATAGAAAAAGTATACATATTGGAATTGTCAATAGCATAGAGATAGTTATCGTAAAGACTAAAACGGGCAAGTGATCCGCCAATACCATCAGTTGGACCAGCGTTACCACTGGCATTAGAAATATCGAAGTCAACGCTTGCTTCGGGACTAAACGCCCAGCCGCCATCGTCAGAATTACTATCACAATCTACCATTTCGGTAACTTCCTCTTGCTCTATATAAACTAGGATGCCTTCCTCAGAATCTCCATGAGAAGGAAAAACGTCTTCCGTTCTTTTGACCAAAAATGGATTTCGTGGATCGTTTATATTAATGGACAACAAATCAATATAGTTATCCGCAAGCATGATGTCATTTCTAATGGCAATGTCTACATTTCCCGGAATATTCAGAAACCCAATATTCTGTGGGCTAGACGGGGTGCTGTTGTCAAAAACATGAACGCCAGCTCTCTTTTCGTTTATGAAAATGTAGTTATTATAGAAATATATTTTACCTGGATCTTCTAATTCTTTAGCCTCATCCATTTGCACGGGGCTGCGAATTTCTTCTAATGTAGCATAAACCGGAGTTGATTTTATATAAGTAACTTCTCGTTGACATTTATCCTTTACACAGCTTTGTAGACTGAAAAGGAAGAGGGTAGCAAGTAATAGGAATAGCTTTTCAGATTTCATGATGTCTTAATTTTTATTAGATTAAGTTATTGGGTTTTCGAAAATAAGATTGATGTAGCGATAACGGAAAGGAGTGGAAAAGGGTTGGTTTATTATTGCAATGGAACAAAATCTTTTTTAACCTGAGGAGTAGAAAGAAAAGAGAGCCAGAAAATTTATACAAATTTAGTGATTTGGCTCCCTACCTATATCTTAGGTGCACTTAATCGACCAAGCCTATCAATACCCCATAATCATCAAAAAATGCTTCCTTGTTTCTCATTTCCAGTACATGCATTAATTCCCCTTCATAAGCCAGTTCCAAATCAGGAATCGTCTGAGTAGTTCTGACTTCAATTTTACCATTATCCAACTGTCCTCGACGCCATCGATAAGTTTTCTTCATGAGTTCAAGAATTTTTTCGTGCACTTCTACGTGGTTTTCATTGGGTTGGACGGCAGTAGCTTCTTCTATGGCCAGGTTGTTTCTGGCAATGAGTTTACCATTTTCAATGATAAAGTAGGCCGTGTGCATGTTGTCATTGTCGTTTGGCAATAGTTGAGCATACATCACCAATTGCAAGTCTTCTTCATTCTTTAGCATACCTTCTCGGAAGGTAGCACCGCGCCATTTCAAGTCAATAATCAAGGATTCTTCTCCACGCTTTAAAACCAAGTCAGCTTTTCCCCTGACTGGAAGATCAAGGAAATCACCATTTAGGTCTTGTTCTGTTTCTTCTACCTTCCATCCGTTTTTTTGAATGGCGGTGACCAGACTGAGCGCAGCATATTTGACCTTGTTAATGAAATCAAATTTTTCAGGCTCGCGTCCATACATTAAAAGTACTGCTCCCTCTCTTCGGAGCAATTTTGGTGCTTCTACATCTATCCAATTATATATTTTTTCTTTATTCCATCTTTGGATGCCTTTCTCCGCGAGTAATCTTTCAAAAAAGCGATGTGCTAGATTCCCCTTTAAAGTATTATCCGCAATAACACTGAGAATGGAAGATTTGCGTAAGCGTAATTTATGTCGGAAAACCCATTGGTATGGATAGTAAAATAAGTTTTCAAGACTGGTCAAGGTCTCACTTTCTCTTGGCGCTAAATCCTCAGGCCTAGTCACCTCAAAGAATGGCTGTTGAATGCCGAGTTGGCGAAAACCTAGTTCTATTTCTTGAGGTAAAGTAAAATGTTTTGTGAAATGACCAGCCGTTTTTGGTTTTCCCAAGTCGAAAGTAATATTTTCAATGCCCTCTAAGCCTGCTTCCATTTCTTCAAATAAAGGGTGGGTAAAAACAGAACCTCCGTTCACCATTTCTGGAATCACTAAGATTAGCTGCTTTTGCGCAAACATAACAGGACGAGGTCGTTGCCATAATAGAACATTGTTCTTTTGTTCAGGAGAGACTAGAGAAACTTCATTATTCGAAAGATAAGCTAATTCTGCATGATACCAGCGAGAGAAAAAATGTTCATATTCATTTCTTGAAAAATTCCACCATAACAAGGAATCTACAGGAGTAGTTATAGCGGAGGTATTGTGAACGAAAGGAAGATGCTCGCATTCTTTTTCCTTGAATAAAATAGGAGCAGGCTCATAAACTGTCCGTACAATTCTTTCTAATTCGAGATAAGACAAAAACTGATCTCTCTTAGGTAAAGCTTCTAGGAAATCTACAATCCGCCGAGATTGCTCACTCAACACCAACAGGTTATTGTTTTTCAAAGGAGACTCTTCAAAAATGGTATATGCCCATTTGATTAGGTATTCGAAAATTTCAATCACATCATCTTTGGGAACAGATTTATTAATGTCATAGCGTTTTCTATCAAACCAAAAGTCGTATTGAGCTCTAATTGCAGATGGATCGATGTTTTTATCTGATTCTGCTCGTTCTTTTACTTTGTCAAAATAACCCTCGATCATACCGTACCAGTTGGCACTGTTCATCCCAGGAGTCTGGGCCATTTGCATGGCAATCTGTGCGGACAAATCTCTAGCCAATGGCTTAATAGATAAGGAAACAAATTCCAGTATTTTAAAAGGATCAACTGGATTCCACAAAAAGGCGGTAACTAATTTAAGTATCTGAAGGCTAGGTCTTGCAAGGGAGGCAGAAAGTATTCCTAAACTTGGAAGCCCTTCCTGAATAAAAGCATTATCAAGTACTCTGTTCTTTTCAGGAATCAAACAGAGCGGTTTTAAACTTGGATTTAATCGAAGTAATTGAGCGGTATATTCTGCTGCCTGCGTATCTCTTTTAGCCCGTAAAATGAGTAGGCTACCATCGTTTTTTAAACTAGGTTTTACGGAAGAATCTGAATTTCGAGTTAATACTTTTTTAAATAAATCCAAATCAGACGTTCCATTAATTGAAGGTGAAGCAAAAGAGCTTCGCTTGATTCCTTTTTCTTCTAACTTTTGTAATAGCTTAATTATATGGCTAGCTAGGAGTTCGTCAGGTTCATTGCAAAAGATTTCTGTAAATGGAATGTTATGGTTGGTAATGTTTTTTAGCAAAACTACGAAGCGATCTGCAAATCCTGCAGATAATTTTAAGTTGACTTCTTCATCCTCCAATAATGCTTCAATTTGAGCAAGTGTTTCTAATCGTTTTGGCGTGTCTTTTTTTATTTCAAAATTCCAACCGGCAACCAAAAGTTCATCCCTCATTTGCAGTAGGGTAGCAGCGGCTGCTAATTGATCGGTTTCTAGTGTTGCCCTATAAAAAACAGAGTCATTGCTTTCAGCGAAAGTCAATAAAGCTTGTCGATATTCCTCGATTCTTAAATGTTCGTTGTTGTTAGGGTGTCCGCTAAGACCACAATGGACTTCTAAGGTTTTGAGCAGCCCTTTTGGGCCGAGTTGCCAAGTCGCTTTTTGAGCTTCAGGGAAAACGGGATTGTCAAATTCAAGTCCGAAATGTAGTTTCATAGGTGGTTGTTTTTAAGAGGGTGTATCAGGGTTGATAATGGTTAGATGAAGATAGAGGGTTCCCGTTAATGCGCACAGTAGGTGCGCTAGAAGGAAACCGTATCTACCCTGAGTCACCCTTTTTTTCATTCATCCAAAATCAAATACTCCGTTTTCGTTCCCATTCTAAAGTACGCCTTATTCATTTTATCTTCTGGATGAGAAAAGTAGTAACTTGAAAGAAAGAAATGGCCTTCTTCTAATGATCGTGTATAGTGTTTTTTTGTCTTAGCCACGAGCAAACTTCTACTGTACTCTGGTCCTCGAAGCGAAGATAACAATAATGTCTCTTGTGGAGAAGCCCAAGGTTGAATCAGCATCTTTTTTGGTGAGTTTTGCCATTGGGTAATACTCTTGTTGGTTCCTTTCGCAGAAGCTTTATCCATTTTATCAGTATACCATTGATGTCGGTCTTCAAATTGTTGGTGGTTGATCCCAATGACGCTTAGACGAACTACAATAGTTAGTAAAAGTCCATATAAAACCCATTTTTGATTTTTTACGAGCGGCAAGATGTCAAAGAATAAGGGTACACAGACGAAAATCGTAAGTGGTAAATAATTTACTTCCGCGTAGAATCGGTAATTGGTTTTTGGAGATCCTAAATGAAGCAAGAGCAAAAAAGCTAAATTTCCACCAATAACCATAAGGATTTTTAAAAGTGGGAATTGAACTTCTTTTCTTTTTTTGGCAAAGGAATATAAATAGCCTAGAATAACTAGGATCAGGGCAAGTACATACCCATAATAATAATCTACGCATTTTGCTAAGAAAATTTTATGCGCAGGGATTTCCCATAACTTTGGAAGAAAGAGTTCGAGGTTTTTATTGAACTCCTTTATTTTCCCAATATCATAATCAGAGACAAAAAACTTACTATGTATAAAGGCAAAAAGGAAGAGGCAGCCAAAGAGCAAATAGTATTTCCAATGCCTTAACTCCTTTAAGCTAAACCAAAAGAAGACAAAGCAATAGAGGAAGTAGGTTGCAATTAACCTTGAATCTGATAGGATTGGAATCATAAAAAGAACCAAACCGACTATAGTCCATTTATTTTCTAAACGAGGATCTTTCAATAAAATGGCCCACCACAAAAGCAGCAAAGCAGAACCTTGATATAACTCAGGAGGTAGAAAGTAGAAACTATCTAAGACCATTAAAGTAAAGAAAAGCAATTGTACCCAACCCAGAAAGTCGTTTTTACACCAGCGTACGATGGCATAGTGTATACCTCCAAAAAACAGAATAAAATTGACGGAATAAGCCATCAAGACCACTTTTAGGGGCAGCTTTAGATAAATAGCGCCCAATGCCAGAATCTGAGTAAATGGGTTAGTTAACCGGTAATGATATATCTTAAAACCTGTCTGATTGATCAATTTTTCCAATTGAAAAGCACCATCTAGAAAAATTGCACGTTCTTTATAAAACACAATTGACATTACCAATAAGATGAACCAACTGAGGTAGCCCAATTGTCGAAACCTTGGAGAAAAGAATTGATATGGTGCAGCGTTCATTATCTGATTTTATACTAAATATGTCACAGAAGCTTATTACATTTGTCCTGCAAATGTAATTTTAAAAATTGATTTTATGAATACAAAGATGTCCACCTTTTTAGCCATAGCTTTTTTTCTTTATTTCTCCATTTCGGCATCAGCCGTTGTCATGGTCAAACCTGCTAATGTTGATACATTGACGCTAACCACTTCTGTTTTCCAAGAAGAAGGTCCTGTTGCATTAGAGCGGTCAGGAAAGCTAAAGAAGGAATGGAAAAAAAATAGAGTAGTCAAGCGAATGAAACGAATAGTAAAACGTTTTTTCAAGAAAAATAATTCTTTTGGAAGTGTATTAGAAGATCGAACGTTCAGGATAGGAGCTATTCTCTTATTGGCCGCAATTATTGGTGGATTAGTAGCTAATTTTCTCAGCTTTGGAGGATTAATAGGATGGTTGTCGGGTATAGCTGCTTTAGTTGGGCTAATTATGATGGTTTGGGCTTTGATAGAGCACAGCTGATTTTCATGGAAATACTCCAACTAACTAAAAAATTCCCTTATCCTATAAAAGATGGTGAAGTTATAGCCATTCATAATTTAAGCAACTCCTATAAAACATTAGGTGCCGAGCTTACCCTGCTTTGCATGAATACACCGAAGCATTATTTCAAAATAGAGGAACTACCTGACGATTACCAAATTTACAAAACAATTCATGTTGTAGAAGTGGATACTGCAGTAAAACCTATTCCTGCTTTTTTCAATCTGTTTTCATCTGAGTCCTACCATATCAGTCGTTTTGATTCTCCAGACTATCATGAAAAGCTAACAACCATTTTACAAAAAGAAAACTTCGATGTCATCCAATTAGAGACATTATTCTTGGCCCCATATATTAATACGATTCGGAAATATTCAAAGGCTAAGATCGTCCTTCGTGCACATAATATTGAGCATGAAATATGGGAACGTATTACGAAGAACACTACCTTCTTACCTAAGCGATGGTATCTTAAACTCTTGAGTCGCCGTTTGGCCATTTTTGAAAAAGAACAATTAAACAACTGTGATCTTCTATTGCCTATCACACAAAGAGACTTAGATTATGCACGTAGCTTTGGTTTTAACAAGAAAGCATTTGTTACTCCAATTGGTCTTAATGCTGCTAAATACAAGCCGGATAATTCCAGTTTTCAAAAACCATTTTCGCTCTCTTTTATAGGCTCCTTAGATTGGATGCCGAATGTAGAAGGACTAAATTGGTTCTTAGATAAGATCTGGCCGAAAGTAAAATCTAAGCATCCAACAATATCCTTACATCTTGCTGGAAGAAATACGCCGGATTCTCTTTATCAGTTGGAAAGCAATCAGCTAAAAGTACTTGGTGAAATTCAAGATGCTAAGGCTTTTATCAATGCACATTCCTTGATGTTGGTCCCCTTACTGAGTGGAAGTGGGATGCGAGTTAAAATATTGGAGGGGATGGCATTGGGAAAAGTAGTTTTGTCTACAACTGTTGGGTTGGAAGGAATTATTGGGAAGGACAAAGAAACGTTCTTAATTGCTAACACACCTGAGGAATTTATTGAAGCGTTGGATTATTGTTATGAAAACCCGGAAGCAATAAAGCTGATGGGGGCAGCTGCACGGAAAGTGATTTTGAAGGAATATGACAATAAAGCAATTGGAAAGCGTGTACTGAGTGAATTTGGAGAATGAACTAAAAAGCATTATTATCTTTGATTAGATGTTTTGAGCACACTAATCAACTTGATTTTTGATGAACAATTTAAAGTTAAGGACTTTCCCTTCAAGTGTAAATAAGGGTTTTTTTCGCGTCTGAGCGAATAATCCTTAATCCTCACATCCTTAACTTTTAATCCATTCTAAATAAAATAAATTTTTCTAAACACCCTAACCCCTGATCCACAAAATAATCCCTAATTTGCCTCTTTAAAAAAGCACTCAATATTTTGATTCTCCTTCACCTTCTTTTCTGGCTTTGCATAAGTTGCCTCATACACAGTTATATCGTGTATCCGTTTCTGCTTCGCTGGTGGGCTGGTGGCTTAAAAAGTTCATCCATTTACTTCAAGGATGAAGGGGAATGGCCTATGGTTTCCGTTATAATGGCCGCCTACAATGAAGAGGCTGTCTTAGAAGAGAAAATGCAAAGTCTATTGAATTTGGATTATCCAAAAGACCGCTTGACTATTTATATCGGTTCTGATTGTTCCAACGACAGAACAAATGACATTCTTGCTGCTTACGCCAAAAAAGAACCACGGCTACATTTTTTCCCTTTTACAGAACGACAAGGCAAACCCGGAGTAGTAAATAACCTTACGAAATCCTCCTTCGCTAAGAATGGAAAGTCCGCGGATCATTTGTTTCTTATGACGGATGCAAGCGTAATGTTACAAAAAGAAACACTGAAACAGCTAGTTCGGCACTTTAAAGATCCGGACTTGGCTTTGGTAGATAGTCATATATTAGGTACTAATCTTCAGAAGCCTGGTATCTCACAATCAGAAAATAGCTATGTGAGTAGTGAGGTGAAGCTAAAGAATAGAGAAGGTTTGCTTTGGGGTACTATGATAGGCCCTTTTGGCGGCTGTTTTGTACTGCGCTCTAATTACTACCATGAGGTGCCGACCAATTTTTTGGTTGATGATTTCTATATTGCTTTTAAAGCAATGCTTCAAGGAGGCAAGGCTATTAATGACTTAGAAGCGATTTGCTATGAATCCATTTCTCAGGACATCAATGAAGAATTCCGTCGAAAAGTACGGATTTCTACAGGGAACTTCCAAAATTTAACTACTTTCGCCGCAGTTCTAAGAAAGCCTTTTTCCACTTTGGGTTTTGCTTTTTTATCTCACAAGGTATTGCGATGGATCGGGCCCTTTTTTATTTTACTGAGTTTGATCATTGCTTTGTATTTTGCTTTTAATGGAAATCATCTTTATCAATTTATATTAATTGCATACTTAGGAATACTCGTTGTAATCCCTTTGTTAGATAAAATGCTGCACAGCTTGGAAATACACATTATGCCTTTCCGTCATGTTCGATATTTTATGGCAATGAACAGGGCCTTGTTTGTTGGTTTTTTTAGATTTTTAGGAGGAGTTGAAAAAGGAATTTGGGAGCCTACAAGGAGAGAAGACACTGGAGATGGGGAAATAGAGAAATGAGGCTATTTACTTATCTATGTGTGTTATTAGTTTGGAAAACCTATTTAATGCCATCTGCCCAAAAACTTTGAATCGAATGATTTATTACTATGAAATCAAAAAAATAGCTTAGACCGCTCCCATCATTTAGATGAAGCAAAGCGACTGCAAGGAGAGTGCTTTAGCTAAATGGTGGAGTGTAAGCGGTTTAAACCAGCCCGTTCCAGTCAGGCGGGTTATTTTTTGTCATATATACTCTATGCGCTACGAGAGAAAATACAGATTAGAAATAACCCATCTCAGTGTGGTGGAACAAATCGTAAAGAACCATCCGGCTTCTTTTACAAAGGCCTTTCCTGATCGTAGAGTCAACAATATTTATTTTGATACGCCACAATTGAATTGTTACCAAGACAATCAGATGGGGATTTCGCAAAGGAAAAAATACAGAGTACGCTGGTATGGTCCTGCTAAAGGCAAGATCGAAAAACCTGTCCTAGAAGTAAAAATCAGAGACAATGCTCTAGGCTACAAAGAAATACATGAACTCCCACCTTTTGAACTAGAGAATCTTTATCCGCTGACTCGAAATGTAAATAGCCAGTTTGGAAATTTGATGAAACTCCTGCCGGTTCTGTACAATTCGTATGAACGTTCCTACTATGAATCGTTTAATAACAAAATGAGATTGACCATAGATCGAGAAATGAATTTCCGTTCTGCTGGTGTCAGCTCCCTCAGCCGACAAACGGCCATGGAAGATCCAGCGGTGGTTGTTGAAGTTAAATATGCCTCTGACCAAGAGACTTGGGCCACGGACATGATGCAGTATATCCCTTTCCGAATGACGAAGAACTCGAAATATGTGAATGGAATTGATATTCTGTCATTTGTTTGAGAAATGCGATCTATACGTAGCTTTCCTAAAGCTTCTTCGAGATCTTTCGTAAAAGCCCACCTACCATTTCCTCACACACAATTCACAGAGCATCAGTACCAGCTAATTGGTTATATAGGCAGCTTTCACTGCGATTCCAAGAGTCACCTCTGCGCTCTCTGCGCCCTCTGCGTGATACATTCCGCAATAGCTGACATTAATAAAGCCATTCACACGCTTTAGAAAACCCACTTCATTCATAAAAAAACACTATTTTCGCCCCCTAAAAGAATTAAAGGAAACATAGCGATTCAATTTGCGTGTAAAAGCTAGTAATTTGAATAGGAACCTTCGCATTCCTTGTATCGTTGCAGTAGAAAACATCCAAACGATGCGAGAAGTCCTAATTCGTCAATTAAAATTAACCACCAAACAGAATAAAAAATGGATTATCAACCCAGAGAGATCGAAGTCAAATGGCAGAAATATTGGGAAGAAGCTCAAACGTACAAAGTCGATAACAAATCAGACAAACCTAAGTTTTACGTATTGGATATGTTCCCTTACCCATCCGGCGCAGGCTTACACGTAGGCCATCCTCTTGGCTATATTGCTTCAGATATTTTTTCTCGATACAAAAGACTGAAGGGGTTTAATGTTTTACATCCTATGGGCTACGATGCCTTTGGTTTGCCTGCTGAACAATACGCCATTCAAACAGGTGTCCATCCAGCACGTTCTACCGATAACAACATTAAGATGTATCGCCAGCAATTGGACAATCTTGGATTCAGTTTTGATTGGAGTCGAGAAGTAAAAACCTCTGATCCATCTTATTATAAATGGACCCAATGGATTTTCCTCCAAATCTTTGATCACTATTTTGATAATACCGCTAATAAAGCATTACCTATTTCGGACTTGGAAGCTGTTTTCGCAAAAGAAGGGAGCGCAGCCATTAATGCAGCAACTACTCAAACTACTGCCTTCTCCGCTGAGGAATGGAACGCAATGTCAAAGAAAGAGCAGGCGGAAATCTTAATGAATTACCGCTTGGCTTACAGAAAAGTTACTTACGTTAACTGGTGTGAAGCATTAGGAACTGTTTTGGCAAATGATGAAATCAAAGACGGTTTTTCAGAACGAGGAGGACATCCAGTTGAGAAACGTCCAATGTTACAATGGTCTCTACGAATCACAGCATATGCGGAGCGAATGATAAAATCATTGGATGATCTAGAATGGTCTGATGCTTTGAAAGCGATGCAACGAAATTGGATTGGACGTTCGGAAGGTGCGCAGTTGTTTTTCAATATTACAGATTCAGAAGAACAAATTGAAATATTCACTACCAGAGCTGACACTATTTATGGGGCTACTTATATGGTTTTGGCTCCAGAACATCCTTTAGTTGAAAAATTGACTACTCCAGAACAAAAGGAAGAAGTTAAAAAATATCTGGATTATGTGAATACTCGCTCTGACATAGATCGTCAAGCAGAGAAAGAGGTCAGTGGTGCTTTTCTTGGTGCGTATGCTAACAACCCATTTACAAATAAAAAGATACCAATCTGGATAGGGGAGTACGTTTTAATGGATTATGGAACTGGTGCAATTATGGCAGTCCCAAGTGATGATGAACGTGATAAGAAATTCGCTCAGAAGTTTGGTTTAGAGATCATAGACGTTGTAGATAAGTCGATGTATCCAGAGGCAACTTTAAGTGACAAGCTAGGGAAGATGATCAATTCTGATTTCTTAAATGGAATGACGGTCAAAAAGGCGATCAAGGCAATGAATTACGAAGTAGAGAAGAGAGGCATTGGTAAAAAAATCATCAATTATAAGTTAAGAGACGCTAATTATTCTCGTCAGAGATATTGGGGAGAACCATTCCCAGTAGAATACGATGCAGATGGTGTGGTGCACCCAATGGAAGTTTCAAAGTTGCCATTGGAATTGCCAAACCAGGACGACTTCAAACCTGCTTCTGGTGGAAAATCTCCTCTAGCAAGAAACGAAGACTGGGTAAATGAGGTTCCTAATTTCACTAGAGAAACAGATACGATGCCTGGATTTGCAGGATCTTCCTGGTATTTTTTAAGGTACATGGATGCGAATAATGATGATGCTTTTGCAAGTAAAGAAGCTATTGATTATTGGCAAGAAGTGGATTTGTACGTAGGTGGAACAGAACATGCTGTGGGGCACTTGATGTATTCTCGTTTCTGGCATAAATTCTTGTTTGATAAAGGTTTAGTACCAACCAATGAGCCATTCCGAAAGTTGATTAACCAAGGGATGATTCAAGGAGTCATAGAAACAATGTACTTGCAAAAGGAAAAAGAGAATGGTGTTTCAAAATTCACTTGCGCTGATATCGCTAAGGCAAATGGAAAAGACAAATATACCAGTATTCCAGTGCACGTAGACTTTGTACAGAATTATGGAGATCAAGGTTCTTATCTAAACTTGGAAAGCATAAACAAATTTATTGAATGGCGACCTGAGTTTAATGATGCCATTTTTGAATGCGGAAATGGAGTTTACCATAAAGGTGTTTTTACCTCAAGTGGAGAGGAAATAGATGCACATTTGATTACCAAGTCGGAGGTTGGAAAAATGTCCAAGCGTTATTTCAACGTAGTGAATCCGGATGATGTAGTCGCTCGTTATGGCTCAGATTGCTTCCGAATGTATGAAATGTTCTTAGGACCAATTGAGCAATCAAAACCTTGGGATACTAAAGGAATTGACGGGGTTTCTAAATTCCTACGTAAGTTCTGGTCCTTATTTAATGATAGAAACGCAGGCTTTGCGGTCACTGATGCAGAACCTACTAAGGATGAGTTAAAAGTATTGCACACCGCTATAAAGAAAGTGACTGAAGACATCGAGCGCTTCTCTTTTAATACTTGTGTAGCCGCTTTTATGATTGCGACTAATGATTTAATAAAATTAAAATCTAACAATAGAAGAGTGTTGACTGACTTAGTAAAACTGATTGCTCCTTTTGCACCGCATATGGCAGAAGAACTTTGGATGCAGTTGGGTCATGAAGCTTCCGTGCATGCTAGCGACTATCCAGTATTTGATGAAAAACACTTGATAGAAGCCGAAGTAGAATATCCGATTTCCATTAATGGAAAGACCAGAGGAAAGGCAACCTTCCCTTCCACGGCTTCAAAAGATGAATTGGAAAAACTAGCAATGGACCTAGAAGTAGTTAAAAAATGGACGGATGGAAAAACAGTTCGTAAGGTCATTGTTGTACCAAAACGAATGATAAATGTGGTAGTAGGATAAGACTTGATTCTTCTTTTTCGTAAAGAGCGTTGATGAAACCTTAAGTGGTTTTGTCAACGCTCTTCTAGTTTGAGAGCATGGCTCTTACCGCGATTGGTAGCGCAATTTATCTGATGCTCTTTTGGGCCTACAACTGTAGTAAAAAATACAGATATCAGGCGAACTAAACATATTATGTTAAAATATATGTGATTTTCATTAATAAACTAAAACTGGCAAGGAATTGGCAATACACTTGGTGAATATATCTAATAAATAAGATATTGATTTTACGTTTTTTGTGACATAATTCCGGAGCGGAAAATTGATATTCTACGTTGTTCAAACTATCTCATTAATTACCATGATTCACTATCTATCTCAAAAATTAACGCCTTGTGCGATTATTCTGTTCTTCCTTCTTTTACAATTCCAATATTCTGTAGCGCAATGTACTAATGGTTCCGTTTGGGGCGGTACTGTAGCACCAGTTGATGCCGTTTCGGCGGTCATCAGTACTTGTAATTATGCTGGAGAACAAGCGGTCGTAAGTTTCCTTCAGACTGGAACCGAGTACGTCGCTACATCAACCAATTGTTCCGATTACATCACTATTTACGATGGAGGTGGGACAATTGTAGCTTTTGGCCAAACACCATTATCTTTCACTACTTCAGCAGATGGAGATTATAACTTCCATTTTAATTCGGACGAAGATTGTGGTGAAGAAGAAACCTGTCGTCGAACTGAAATAAGTTGCATTAGTTGCGGCGCAGTAGGAGGCTGTATGGATGAAGCTGGAATAAACTATAATGAAAATGCAACCTACGATGATTGCTCTTGCATTCTTCCAAACTTGCCAAATGACGATTGTGCAGGAGCCATTAGTCTAAATGATTTTCTCAATACAGATGGCGCTTGCTCAATAACAAATACGACTACTTACAGTGGAGCTACTGCTACTCTTGGTGAAGTATCCCCATCAACAGATTGTACAGATGGCGCTCAAACACCGAATGATGTTTGGTATTCTTTAACAGTGCCTTCAAGTGGTGTGGTTTCCTTTAGGTTCATTAGTACGCCCGGATTTTCTTCAGTAGTGGAATGTTATACGGGAACTTGTGGAGCACTTGTGCCATACACACCCGCACAATGTAATAATGATGAAGAGCGAACCTTTTCTGGATTAACAGCAGGTTCAACAGCTTATTTCCGAGTCTGGGATTATGGTAGCAATGATCTTGGTAGCCACGAAATATGCATTAGAGAAGAAATCTTGGGTTGTACCGATCCACAAGCAATAAATTACAATCCAAACGCGACCTTCGATGATGGTTCTTGTAACTTTCCTTCGGCAAGTAAGCCTTGTACTTCTTCTGTATTGTCGGTAAACGGTGCCTGTACCGTTGGTGATAACACCGGATCAGTAACAGAGCCTGGAGAACCTTCTCCCTCTTGCTTTTCCGGTGACAACTACACGGTTTGGTATAAGTTTATTGCCTCAAGCAACAGTGTGTCAATAACAACTGACTTTGCTGGTTATACTAGTGGAGACACTGAGGTGGCATTGTATTCAGTAGGAAGCTGTTTTAATTACAATAGCTATACTATGCTTGCTTGTGATCAAGATGGTGGAACAACAGTAGATTATAATTCTATTATTTCGAATATACCAACTACAATTGGGACGATTTATTACATCCAGGTTTCTGGTTGGAATGGTGCACAAGGTACTTTCTGCTTACAAGTAACCTCTCCGCCTGCAAATGATAATATTTGTGGTGCTGAAAATATTGCTTGTGGGGAAGCAAAAACAGGTAATACTTCTTTGTTTTCCTATTCGGATAGTAACATGCCTTTAGAAGGATGTGGAACAGTTTTGTCATCCACCAATGCTTTTTACGTATACAATGGAGCAGGAGATGATGTAAATCTTTCGCTTTGCAATTCTTCTTTTGACACTCGGTTAAACGTCTATTGTTTAACAAACGGAGATTGTAATGGAACTCCAGAATTCACTTGCGTTGGATCAAATGATGATGGAGGTAATTGTACTACTTTCGGAACTTCCGAGGTTTCTTTTGCAACAGAAAATGGAAAGAAATACTACATAATGGTACATGGATATGGGAGCAATACGGGTGAATTTAATTTATCACTCGATTGTAATACAGCTGTTACTCCGCCTTCTAATCAAGATTGTAACAATACGAGTGCAGCCTGCCGAGAAATGGGAACTGCCCAGGTATTAAATTTCAATGCACAATGTATCCCCGTAAATGGAACCACGGTTGCTGCTGCTTCTGTCATTAAAAATCCAGACTGTGTGGCTTCTTCTTTTGAAACTTATTCTAGCGTTTGGTATATGGTGAATTCCGAGCAATACACTGCTTTTGAAATTACTTTGGAAGGAATTAGTACGAGTGATGTTCGCCATACCTTCCATTCCGCCTGTGATTCAGAACCAATGTTTTGTGATGCTTCCACAGTTTATGGATTGACAGAAAATACGAATTATTATATCCGTGTATTTACATCCAGAACTGATGAAGGTGATTTTACCATTTGTGCTCAGCCAGTAGAGGTTTGTGCCTTCCTTGCGAACCCTGTTGGAAATGAAGTAAGCATTAATGAAGTTTTAGAATGGTCGCCAACAGCTTCAGCGGATGGATACAAACTGATGATTGGATCAACAAGTGGTTCTGATGACATCATGACAACAACGGATGTTGGAAACACTACAACTTATGATGACATCACTTTCAATTATAATACAACTTATTACGTCACGATCATTCCATATAATGATAGTGGAGATATAAATACCTGTCCTGGTTTTACATTTACAACTCAGTGTCCCGTTATAAACACAGATCTAGTTGCCTTATTGACAAATGATTGTTTGGGAACTGCTGATGGTGGTATAGATGTAACAGTGGCAGGAGGTGTTGGTCCATATAACTATCAGTGGACTGGACCGAATGGTTATACAAACTCTACAGAAGATATAGTACAAGTGGTTGCTGGAGAATATACGCTATTGGTTTCCGACTCAGACAATGGTTGTCAAATGGAAAGTAATTATGTTATTCCTGAAGCAGAGCCTTATACTGCTGAATTTAATATTGTTGGTCAAGCTTGTGCCAATGACGGATCAGCGGAAGTGATACCAACGGCTGGTGTTGCACCATATACCTATGCCTGGGACAATGGAGCTACAACTGCTCAAATAAGCAATATGCCAGCTGGAAATTATGAAGTAGAAATTACGGATGCCAATGGTTGTTCAACCCTTTTTCAAGATATTATTATTGAAAACACTGGAGGTGTTCAGTCAGCTATTTCAAATGTCAACGGTGTAGGTTGTGGTTCTACAAATGGATCCATTACTTTGAGTCCTGAAAATGGATTAGCCCCATATAGTTATTCCTGGATTTCTTTAAATGGAACTACTACAGGAAACACAACAGATGTTGAAGGAAGTTTTGAAATAGATGAATTACCATTAGGAACCTATAACATTACTGTCACAGATGCAAACGGTTGTAACGGATTAGTAAATTTGGTTACGGTCCCAGTTATAGGTGCTTTAGATTTAGATGTTGTAATGGTAGAAGACGTAACTTGTTTTAATACTTCTGATGGCATGCTTGAAGTATCCGCAAACTTTGGTTCGGCGCCATTTCAATTTAACTGGAGCAATGGGGTCAGTCAAGTCAGTCAAACCAACTCTTCAATGATTGAAAACATAGCTGGGGGAATGTATGCTGTTACGATTACTGATGCAAACGGATGCGTTGGTACACGCTCTGAGATCGAAGTACTAGAACCTGGTTCTTTAAATCTTTCGATCACTGGTGTTGATGCACCTGCCTGTTTCGGTGATCTAACTGGTGGTATAAAAACGCTAGTTAATGGTGGAATGGCTCCTTATAGTTTCTTGTGGAGCGATGGTAGTACCGGAGCAGATTTGATTAATACCACAGTGGGAGTATATACTGTAACCGTTACTGACGTGAATGGTTGTGCATCTCAATCTTTGCCAATCAGTATTGCATCAGCTACAGAAATTGGATTCAATGTATCAGGGCAATATGAATTGACCTGTTTCAATGATAACGATGGCCTTATCAATATGAATGTATATGGAGGTGAACCACCTTATACATTTGAATGGAACAATGGTGCCACTAGCTCAAATATTATTGGTCTTAGCAGTGGTGAGTATCAATGTACTATTATAGATAGCAAAGGTTGTGTAAAAGTAACTGATCTATATACCATCAATGCCCCAGATCTGGCCATTACATTAGAAATGAATACTATTAATATGGTTTCCTGTCCAGACATGAGTGATGGAGAAATTGACATTAACGTATCAGGAGGAACAGCTCCTTATAGTTTTAATTGGAGTAACGGAAATCTTACAGAAGACATGACAGGATTGACTTCAGGTAATTATTTAGTAACCATTACCGATGCGAATAATTGTAACATGATTTCAGAGGTCTATTATGTAGGGGAGCCTGAGCCGATGGCTGGCACAACAGCTTCTACAGTAGAATTAGATGAACAACAAGATGGTACAGCTACTGTTGAAGTTTCCGGAGGAACTACACCTTATACCTATTTATGGGATGAAGCAACAGGGAATCAAACAGAAGCCCTTGCTACGGATCTTATCGCTGGAACTTACAGCGTAACGGTAACAGATGCGAATGATTGTATGTTCGTAACCAACGTAGAGGTAGGAACAGAAACAACACCAATTATAATTGCTACTGATGAAGCAGGAAGTGTTATAAATAGAATGGAATTATATCCTAATCCAACGACTAGAGATGCACAATTATTAATTGATTTATCAGAAATGAAGGAGATTGATATTCAAATATATGACATGACTGGTAAAGAAATAATAGGCGCACAACATTATGAAACGAAGAAGTTGTTAACTATGATTGATTTGGCCGGAGAAGCAGATGGGGTTTATATGGTTAAAGTAATTGTAGGAAGTGCCGTGCGCACCATGTTATTAGTGAAGCAACAGTAAGCTGTTTGGACACTCGTCTTCCCCGAACGAAATCGGGACAACCTATGAATTTTTGAGAAGTAATGTTTAAAAGCGTTTGCCTTAGTTGGCAAACGCTTTTGTTTATTTACGTTTACCATCAAAAAGAAATTAGGTTATTGGAAATCAAGACGATTTAGAAATGGAGGATCCAAATGCAGCATTAGATATTAGCTGCTACTCTTATTTCAAGAGCAGCAATAGTTAGTACTAAGATAATTTCAATTATAAAATATGCCCAGGCTAGAAGGGTTAATTGTTGGTAATGAAAACAAGCTAAGCCAATTGAAATAAAGCAATACAGAATATTCAAGCTAGCAATCACTTTCAAATGGAAGCCTAGATTTTCTTTTACTTTTT
>CAZDTI010000127.1:0-13804 GCA_964508085.1 uncultured Saprospiraceae bacterium
AATTTGAAAACCTCGCTCAAAAAAAGTAACTTCACTATATGGATTTTGCCTTTTAGGTAAAGCAACAAGATGAAAAAATCAAAGGCTTAGAGTTGATCGTAGAAGAGATTGTCAATGTTTAACGCCGTCAATTCTCGGCGGTTGGTGGCAACCCAAAAACTATCTATGTACATCTGATCCTTATGGTTATCTATAGCTTACATATTCGAAATTAGTATTTTAAATCCAAGAAAATTAATTCAAATTAACTGAATATCAAATAATTAGATCGAATTTGTGTAAAACAGATGGGTAGATAAAAAATATCTATTCACAGAAATTTAAATAAAATGAAGCTAAAACTATTATTTTTTTTCCTTGTTCTATCAAAAATTATTTTTGCTCAAACCTTTACAGAAGTAAATCCCGTCCCTCCTTTTGAAAAAGTAGCTTTCAGTGCCGTTGCCTTTGCAGATGTTGACGGGGATAATGACGAAGATGTTATTGTAGCGGGTCTTAAACTAGTAGGGGAAATTACTAAGTTGTACTCTAATGACGGGATAGGTAATTTTAGCGAAGTGACAAACTTACCTTTTGAGGGAGTAGGAGAAGGTTCCGTTGCTTTTGCAGATATTGACGGAGATAATGATCAAGATGTTCTCATAACTGGTAGGAATAATTCCTTAATAGGAATTGCAAAATTGTATATAAACGATGGGAATGGCAATTTCAGCGAATTGATAGGTACTCCCTTTGAGGGAGTAAAAACAAGTTCCATTGCCTTTGCAGATGTTGACGGAGATAATGATCAAGATGTCCTTATTACTGGTAGAAATAATTCCTTACTAAGAATTGCAAAATTGTATATAAATGATGGGAATGGCAATTTCAGCGAATTGATAGGTACTCCCTTTGAGGGAACAACAGGAGGTTCCATTGCCTTTGCAGATGTGGATGGAGATAATGATCAAGATGTCCTTATTACTGGTAGGACTAGTTCTTCAACACAAATCGCAAACCTTTATATAAATGATGGGAATGGCAATTTCAGCGAAGTATTAAACACACCTTTTGAGGGAGTAAGCCTAAGCTCTATCGCATTCTCTGATATAGATAATGATGATGACCTAGATCTTCTTATTACAGGTGGGAGTTCCGTAGGACTAATTTCAAATCTTTACGTAAACGGTGGGGATGGTACTTTTACGGAAATATTAAATACGCCTTTCGATGGGGTACACTTTAGTTCTGTCGCATTTTCTGATATTGATAGCGATAATGATCAAGATATCCTCATTACGGGGCTGATTACTTCAGGAGAACCAATTTCAAAATTGTTTACAAACAATGGGAATGGCAATTTCAGCGAAGTAATAGGTACGCCTTTCATCGGGGTATTTCAAGGTTCAATTGCCTTTGCAGATTTGGATGGGGACAACGACCAAGATGTCCTTTTTACAGGAAAGGATAGTTTATCCCAGCCAATTGCAAAACTGTATACGAACAACGGAACAGGTGTTTCAACTGATGATTTAATTACTAGGTTAAATCTCAGTATTTTAACTTATCCAAATCCAATAAGCTCAACAATTCTGAACGTAAGTTTTAATTCACCAAAAAGTAGTATTGCAAGCATAGAAATCTATGACTTAAATGGGGATTTATTAGGTCAGCAAAAGGAATCTATAGTATCTGGACAACAGTCAATTTTTATTGATGTAGCTTTTTTGGCCTCTGGAAATTATTACCTTAAAATCTTTGATGAGAAAAGTATAGGATATGCTAAATTTATTGTTCAATAAGTAAATAGAAAGGCAGCCACCTTTTGAAACAACAATTACTGTAAGAATAAATAACTATGACTAAAAAAACAACTATGAAATTTAAAACTATGCTTTTGATGACAGGCTTCTTATTTCTAAATTACTTAACTAATGCACAAGTAAGGTTTGAAAAAACTTATGGAGGGGCTGGTTTTGAATTTGCATACTCTGTTAAACAAACATCAGATAATGGTTATATATTATTGGGTTCTACTGATAGTTTTGGAGCTGGTGATAGGGATATGTACCTTATAAAGACAGATGAGTATGGGGAGACACTTTGGACGAAAACTTATGGGGGAATGAATTTTGATTCTGCTTTTGAAATTGACCAAACGATTGATGGTGGATATATTTTATCTGGGACTAAAGACCTTCAAGGATTCCTGGTAAAAACCAATAGCAGTGGAGATACTATTTGGACAAGAACGTTTGATGGCATTGGTTATTCTGTTAAACAAACTATTGACGGTGGTTACATATTAGCTGGTACTGTTTTTATTGGTGCAGGGGATTATGATATGTTTTTGTTGAAAACTAATAGTAATGGAGAGCATCTTTGGACAAAAAAATATGGAGGAATTGAGGTTGATGACTGTCAAGATGTAGCACTAACAAGTGACGAAGGATTTATCTTAGCAGGGAGAAGCAGCGGAGAAATGAAATTAGTGAAAACAGATTCAAATGGTGATACTTTGTGGACAAAGTCTTATAATGGACTGACGGGATATTCGGTAAAACAAACTTCAGATGGTGGATATATATTATTAGGAGATTCGAATTCGTCTGGAGATGAAAGTTTTTATATGATAAAAACAAATTCAAGCGGTGATACTTTATGGACAAAAACATACTCTAAGGGGAATTTGAATAATGAAGGTTATGAAATAAAACAAACACTAGACAATGGGTATATTTTTGTCGGAGAAATAAACAATTCCAACTCTCCCGAAAGAAAAATATACCTTGCTAAAACTGATCCTTTCGGTGATACTTTATGGACAAAAACATATGTGCAAGGGAGTGGAAACGGCCTTGATATTACATCGGATGGAGGTTATGTTATTGTTGGTTTTACATCTGAGATTGGAGCTGGATTAACTGATATCTATTTAAATAAATCAGATGCAAATGGTATTTCAACTAATGTCCTAAATTTAGAATTGAACAAAAGTTTCGATTTTTCGGTTTTCCCAAATCCATTCAATGATTTTACAGTACTTAAGATTAAGGATTCAAATTTTGAAAGCTTAACAATGAGGATTTATAATGATCAAGGTCAGTTAGTTCGAGAAATCAAAAATATTACGAGTGAGATCGTTTTAATAGAAAAAAATAGCTTGCACAGCGGATTATATATTTTTCAATTAAGTACCGAAAAACAAGTTATAGCAAATGGTAAATTAATAGTGGAATAAAACTGGAAATTATCACAAACTAAAAAGTCGGTGTTCGTGTGTGTGTTGTTGGAAAACAGATATTTTGGTGAGTAAAAAAGCCAAGGGGATAACATTGTGTAGAATGTCAATAGCTGTCAGTGGCAAGCAGACAAATCAAACGCGACTGGCAGCTATTACATCTACATGGCCGTTGGCTATAATAAAGAAAAATGAAAAACGCAATTCTAATAATTTTATGCTTTCTTATAAATTATCAAGCAAAATCTCAAATCGAAGGAAATTGCTTTGCTAAAGAATATGTAGTTGCAGCAGAAAGTTTAAATTTTAGAAGCGAACCAAATTCCGAATCAAAAATTCTTGATAAACTTGCGAACTCTGAAAAACTTACATTAATAGAAATTCATAATGAAGAAGGAGAAGACCGATATTGTTGTGAACCTTGGAGCTCATGGCTAAAAGTTAAAAGAGATATAAATGACGAAATAGGATACGTTTCAGGTCAATATGTTAAGCCTCAAAATATTGTATACTTAAATGGTCAATCTTGTGATAGAATACAAAGTGGATACTGGTATGGAATTTATAATGAGGATGGAAAAACCAAAATAAAAAAAGTAAATCCAAAAATCAAAAAGGAGGCAGATAGAATTATATCCGTAGAGTCAGATAAATATAAATTGATAGTTGGTTCTCAAGAAGAATTTATAGAAGGTGCTATTCAAGGAATACTTTTTAAATATCCAAATGAGTATATTAAAATTGGTACAAACAGAAAGTTATTGAGAATAGGTGGACATGAATTTAGATTAATTTGTACCGGAGAAGTAAAATTAAAACCACCTTATGAGTTAAAAAGAGTTTATGAAAAATTAGAAATTCTAACTATCAAATCATATACTGATTATAAGTCTCAAGAATTAACAAATTGCCTTTTTGGATTTGGTAATATTGGTTATCAAATTCATTTTATTGGAGATTTAAATAATGATGGATATCCAGAATTGATATTGTCAGAAAGTGGAGAAACAGAAGGAGGAATGCTTTATTATTTTATGAGTAATAAAGAAGGGGAGTTAGAATTGAAAAGTTTGACAAATGAAGGAACTGGGTGTTAAAGAAAAGAAGAGAAAAATAATACCGAAAGTAACAAATTGTAGCCTATCAGGCAGCCGAAAGGGACTGCCAGCAGCTACAAAAACCGTTGGACATCATAAGTAGATTTGATTAGACAGAGATTAACATATAAGGAAACGGTATCTCAATCAATTTGGCGACGATAAAATATATAAATGAAAAAGCTATTAATCTTTAATGCAAGAATATTTATTTCTTTACTTCTATTGTTGGCATTCGAAAGTTGCGACAGAAATTGCAAAAATGATGATTGTCCTACGGATCAATTTTATGTTAGTCTTGAAGTAATAGATTCTCTTGGAAGAAATTGTGTGGATGTTAATCCTGAATTTGAGGCAATTCTTTTTACCTCCAATGATTTACATCAGGACGAAGTAGTAGCTAACATTTCTGGAGATATAAAATTGAACGTGCAATCAGACATCTCAGAGTATATGTTGAAATACAATCAAACAGAGTTTGTAATGCTGAATTTAGAAGGCGATATTGAAACTATAACTTGTTGTGACAACCGTTTTATGGTGTTGCAAAATTATGAATTGATTAACAGAAGTACTGATGAAGTAGTTTGTGCAAACTGTGTTGAATTTCAACTATTGATTCCAAGTTGTGATTAAGATGAATGGTAAGTGGTTTGAATTAGGAAGAATTTGTCCTTCCATTCTTTGTAATTGTAAGAGAATAAACACGGGGCTTAGACGAAGTAAAAAGAAAAGCTAAGATTAAAATAGTATAGAAAAAAGAATGTTCTTCTAAAAGAAATACTTTAGTGAAAAATCCGGCACAGCATATTGTATATGGCGGCCATAGCCAAATACAAAGCTAGACATTTGCCAGCTACGTTACATATGCAATCGTTGTGTATAACTAAAAAAAAACAATCTGATTACAAATATTTAATCAATATGACCGAAAACGAAGAATTTATTTTTGAATCAATATACGAACAAGTAAGAAAGGGGTTTCTTTCGATTGCAGAAATACGTGAGAATATAAAGGAAGAGATAGAAGGTAATGAATTTAATGAAGAAATTTCGATAGAGTGGGCTAATAAGATAATTGAAGAAGAATACAATCAGTTAATACAAGAGAGTAAAAGTTGGGAAAGGCCAACAGATACAAGTAGATTAATTCAAGTATTCAATAGACTGTGTGAAGAAAATATTATTGCATTACATAATGCTGGTTATACTTCAAGTGATGGACACTACGAATGTGTAGAGGTTGAACGAGAATTACGAAAGGTTGGAAAAATATCAGATGGATACTGTTTTTATCATGAACAAGATTTGAATAGTGCAATTGTACCAGAGAATCCAAGCTTAATGATAGCTTTTCAAAAAGTTAATAATTCCGATGATGAAGTTACGATTGGTATTGGAAGAAAAATAGTAGAAGTAATAAAAGAGTATAACTTTGAGGTAGATTGGAATGAAACGGCTACCAGAAAGATAGAAATTGTAAATTTCAGTTGGAAGAAGTTATATGACCATTCAGATATAGATTTATTAGATTATGAAAGAGTAGTTGACCTGATGGTAAAATAGAAAGCTACACACAACACCAGCTCAATACCATCAAGGCAAGGATTTTCTATTGTTTTAAATAACAATAATAATACAAGTCAACTAAAGCCCCAGAAAAACGATTCGACCACTTCCATAGTTCTTCTATCCAGTAGTATCTACTAGCCAAAAGGTAAGCATCAGAAAGAGGTGTTTTACAAAGTTGATTTAAGCGAACACCCGAATACGACTATGTTTTCAGTGGAAAAAATAACCAGTTGTGGGCAGCTATACTTCACATATCGAATCGCTCACTTTCATTCGTTATTATAAATGGGGAAATAATTTACTTCAATTAGCAAAGCTGAAAAAAGGAATAGAAAAAGAAGAATTAATTAACAATAGTATTCAGAAATATAAAAAAGCAATTGAGTTAAATCCTGAGTTTGGGAATCCTTATTATAACTTAGAATCAGCATTAGTATATTTGTCAAAAATGAAAAGTGGTAACGCAAGGAATAATTTATCCAACCTTGTACAGCCCATATCGAATCGTTAGGTACAAAAGAAGAAAACTCAAAAACAGATTTTAGAACAGGGGAACTAATTGGCAATAAAAATGGTAAAATACACTGTGAATTATTTTACTTAAAAACGCCAACGATGTTTAAAAAGTACAACTCAATTGAAAACTCTTATCGAGAAGAATTTCTTACTAAAATCAAAAGTCACGATTTTTGGAATAAAGAATATGTAGTTCAAGAAAAAGCACATGGCTCAAATCTTTCTTTCTGGACTACTGATGGGATCAGTTTTAAATCTGGGAAAAGAACTACTGTACTAGAGTCTGGTGAAAGATTCTACAATTTCGAATTGGTACTTGAATCAATAAAACCCAAGTTGCAAGGAATTTGGAATGATTTAAAAAAAATAAATGATTCAATTGGTCAAATAACTATTTTTGGAGAACTAATTGGGGGGAATTATCCGCATCAGAAGATAGAAAGAAGTAAGACAGCCATAAAAGTACAAAAAGGCGTTTTTTACAGTCCGGAGAATTGCTTTTATGCTTTTGATATTTTGCTCGATTGTAAACAGTACTTGGATGTAGATAAAACAAATGAACTATTTGAAAAGCATTCAATGCTTTATGCCAAAACTATCTTTCGTGGAAACATTGAAGATTGCCTGCGGTATCCGAATATATTTGATTCTAAGATTCCAACACAACTTGGTTTGCCAGAGCTAAGTCCAAACATCTGCGAAGGAACAATTATTCGACCAATAAAACATTTAATGTTCAATAATGGAGTTCGAGTAATTCTTAAAAACAAAAACGATAAATGGTCAGAGACGATCAAGAGTAAGAATAGACCAAAATTAGAGATTGAAATTCCTGAAAAAGTAGCAGAATTGCAAACTATAATCTTAGAATACGTCACTGAAAATAGATTAAATAATGTCACTAGTAAAATAGGTGAAGTATCAATAAGGGACTTTGGAAAGGTGTTGGGGATGTTTAATAAAGATGTAGTTGAAGATTTTCTAAAGGATCATCAAACTGAGTATGACGCTCTTAGTAAAAAGGAAATGAAAATGATTACTAAGTCATTCAATAAAACTGCAATTGAAATGATTAAAAAAATCTGCACCTAGTCGAATAGGCGGCCCTTCAACAATATGTTGACGGGCCGCCAATTCGTCGTCCTGCTACGCCCTAGCAAAGCGAGGGCTCCGCAGAACACCAAACTAACACTCATTTCGAAAAGCTCCGTTTTGAAACGCCGTCGATACTCGACCATTACATACCATAAGAAAGAAAAATGACGATTATAGATATTGAAACTGTATTAGCCGAAATTTGGCAAACTGAAATGAAAACGTTAATGTCAGATGGGTTCTTGGTATATGAAAGACAAGTTCAAGCGGAATTTTATTCAATACTAAAATCAAGATTTACTAAAAGCGAATTAAAAGTTTGGATGGAACCAGTATTGTATTTCAATGATTCTAATAATAAGAAAGCGATTCCAGATTTAATAATTACAGAGAATGAAGAGATCGTTTGTATTATAGAGATGAAATTTAAACCGTGGGAATACGTAGTGATTAAGCATGACATTGAAAAACTCGAAAAAATTGGGAATCTAAAAGGACATGAATTTGTATTGGGAATAAAACCAGTTTCAAATAACTGGCATGTACAAAAGGAAGAAAATGAATTTTTGAATTATACAATCAATGAAAATGTAATTAAAGTTTTTATTAGTTTCGAGAAGCCAGGTGGAAATTCTTTTTTTATTAGAAAAAGGATAGTATGCGAGAACTTATTTCATTTATTTGGGAGTATTTCTAATGAAGGAAAACTTGAATTTGGAATAGATAAAATAAAAAAAGGTATGTGACAATCCATAAAATATCCAGCTTCCCATTCGGTCGGCAGGTATTTCTGGGGGACGTTTGGCACAATCCATAAAAAAAACAATACAATTACATGCTACTAGAAATCGGATGGCAATTAAGATAAAGAAACCCAACACCTAATCCAAGAAGGTATGGTGAGTAATTACGCTTATTCATTAGCCTGGCTATGATTATAAGGTGAAAACCGCCTAACTTATGCTTATCCCAGCCCTATTCCTCATCTTTTTCTCAATCGAGAACGCAACAAACTCATTCTAATTTAAAGGTAATTGAGGCTCGTCGTTTAAAACGAAAGTCCAACAATTGCCTTTTTTTGTATTTTATTGTTAGCAGACTGTGAACTACCTTGTAATTGTCAACGCTCTTTCTTCAGCAAACCCTGTGGTGAAGTGAGTGTTGGCACAAGGGGATATGAGCAAAAGTAGGGGAGTGTTCATGGCGCTGGTCTGTTATATTTTTAAAATAAAACTATAGAAAAATGAAATCCTTCAACAACATGAACTTTCAAAAGTTTTCAATACAAAGATGGCCAATCGTGATTGTATTGTTATGTTTTTTCTACTTAGGTTCTTTGAAGGGGCAGTGCCCAGATATGGATAACCTGATATTCCAAACTCAATCAGAGGTAGATGCTTTTGCGGTTGATTACCCTAATTGTACTAACTTCTCTGGAAGTATACACATGCAATCCAGTTTGGTAACAAACTTGGCGGGATTGGGTATGTTGGATACTATTGGTGGCGATTTCTTCTGTTCATCTAATTTTATCTTGGAGGGCTTTGAAGGCATGGAAAATCTGAAATCAATTGGTGGGTACTTTTATTTTAGAAATAACACGCAAGTAACCAGTTTTGAAGGCTTGGAAAACCTGAAGTCAATTGGAGGCTACTTTAGGGTGACGCAAAGCCAATTAGTTAACTTTGCAGGTTTGGATATTCTCGAATCAATTGGTGAATACCTTTATTTACAATACAATGATGAGCTAATCAATTTTGCAGGTTTGGATAACCTACAATCAGTTGGGGGAACCATTACTGTAAGAGACAACAATGCGCTAATCAATTTTGTAGGTATGGAAAGTCTTCAATCAATTGAAGTGGACTTACATGTTCGGGATAACCAAGCTTTAATCAACTTTCAGGGTATGGAAAACCTACAATTAATTGGAGAGGATTTATATGTTCAGGATAACCAATCCTTAATTAACTTTCAGGGATTAGAAAACCTTCAATCAATTAATGAGAGACTTCAAATATTAGGAAATGACCAACTTCAAACATTAAATGGCCTACAACAACTCCAAGATCCAGCTATTATTGATTTTATCCAAATTAGTAGCAACCCTCAATTAAGTCTGTGCAGCGAACCCGTATTATGTGAAAATATGTATCACTCACTAAACGGAAATAATTTGTGGCTTTCCGGGAACGCTCCTGGTTGCAATAGTTTGGAAGAAGTTTTGGCTTCCTGCACAAATAGTGGCAGTGTTGAATACCTCACATTTTATGACCTGAATGAAGATGGGATTCGAACAGCTGGAGAACCTATTCTGCCTTTCGGTAGCATTTCAATTAGCCCAAGTTTACATCATGGTTATAAAAATAGTACTTATGGCGAAACCCTGACTTTGCCATACGGAGCGTATACCTTTTCGCTGGAAAACGTATTCGATCAATGGGAAATGGCTGGTTCAAGTATGAGTACTCAAACAATTAACCTAGATGCCGCATCCAATAATATAACGGTATCCTTTGGACTAATTCCTATTCAATCTATTTCACAAATATCTCCCATTGCGGTTGTTGGTCCAGCAAGCTGCAATGAATTGGCTACTTTTCAAGTAATGGCAATCAATGAAGGGACAACTACTGCTGATGGTACGCTGTGGTTTGATATTGATCAGAGTTTAACAAATATCAATTATGTTGACATTCCTGATACCACCGATGGTCAATGGAGAGTAGGCTGGCATTACCAACAACTCCTCCCAGGACAAACTGTGAAAAAATCCATCAGTCTACAGTTGCCCGCACTTCCTGGTCTTCTAGACTTCGGCATACAATCAGCATTTACTGATCAAAATGGATATCAGGTAACCACAACGAACATTCATCAGGTAGAAGTAGCATGCAACCCTCCGCCGATTTCCAAAGTCGTATCTTCTTTCACTCCTGATAATTACGCGCTTGTTGATGAAGGCTTGATCTATACGATACGATTTCAGAATGTCGGAAATACAGAAGTACAAAATATAATTATTGAAGATGCCCTAGTTTCAGATTTAGATCTAGGAAGTCTAAGTGTAATAAGTAGCAGCTATCCAGATAAATTGAGTATATATTCTAACTATAATACCGTAAGCTTCGATTTTAGAGATATTTTTCTCCCCACTAGTACTTCCAATTTTGAAGAGAGCTTTGGTTATATAACCTTTCGAGTACGTCCAAAAGCAGACACAGAAAGTTTTACGGTGATTGAAAACACCGCAACTATAAGTTTTGACTCAAACCCTTCAATCTCGACGAATACGACCTCTACCATAATGCTGAGACTTTATGATACGAATTGTCCGATTGTTGATACCTTATTTATTCTCTCACAAGCAGAGCTAGATTCTATCGCATTGTTATATCCTAATTGTGCTAATTTGACTAACAATCTACATATAAATGGTTCGGATATTAGTGATCTAAGTGGCTTGTCATCACTGAACAATATCGGTGGATATTTCTTAGTAAACTCAACAGATTCTCTAGTAGACTTTTCTGGCTTAGTAAATCTTTCAACTATTGGAAACGATTTTAGAGTAAATAGAAATGATCAATTAATTGATTTTACGGGTTTGGAAAACTTACATACGATTGGTGGGCACTTTATATCAAGCAATAACAATGTACTCGAAAATTTTAATGGACTATCTGGCTTGAAGTTGATTGGAGAGACTTTTCATGTAGAGGATAATGATGTTTTGCTTAATTTTTCAGGTCTCGATTCTCTACAATCTATAGGGCACTCCTTTTATGTTTACGACCATAATGATTTAGTTAATTTTATAGGTCTGGAGAACCTAGAAACGATAGGCGAAGATTTCCGTGCCGGGCACGGAATTGGTGCTTCAGATACGGGTAGTGGTAGAGAACATTTAGGTAATCATAATTTGGTGAACTTTGTTGGTTTGACTAATCTTAGATTCATAGGAGATGATTTTTCTATACTTGACAATGGATCCTTGTCTAGTTTTCAAGGGCTTGAGAATCTGGAGATTGTCCTAGGGAGTCTTAGGGTAGGAGACCTAGATATAGAGATAGATTTTTATTCTGGTGCGGAACATAAAACCTATTTTGGTAACGATGAATTAGTAAACTTAACTGGCCTCACAAATTTAGATACTATAGGTGGTAGTTTAGTGATAGAGATTAATGAAAGTTTTGAAAACTGTGAAGGACTTGATAACTTAAGTTATTTAGGAGGTCTAGGAGTAGTAGGACGAGAACATAGAGATTCTTCATTTAATAATCTTAGCGGATTAGAAAATATAGAAATTATTCATGGGAGCGTCTTTATAATAGACTCAAAAATTAATAGCTTAGATGGTCTGAATAATTTAGATACGATAACAGGGCGTTTTCGAATTCATGATAGTGATGATTTATCAATAATTGATTTGGATAGCTTACGGCATATTGGAAGATCTTTAACAATTGATAATTGTTCTAATTTATCGAACTTTTCGGGTTTAAATAGTTTGCAATTTATAGGGGAAGAATTTACTGTAGAAGAGAATGAAAACTTGAGTAACTTTTCCGGATTGGAAAGTCTCCAGTCAATCGGAGAAGAAGTTATTGTGGAAGGTAATGATAGTTTAATTAACTTTTCCGGACTGAGTAATCTCTTGTCAATCGGAGAAGAAGTTATTGTGGAAGGTAATGATAGTTTAATTAACTTTTCCGGACTGAGTAGTCTCCAGTCAATCGGAGATGATTTTAATATCGACAATAATAATAGTTTAATTAACTTTTCCGGGCTGGATAACCTCCAGTCAATCGGAGATGATTTTAGTATCAGATATAATGACATGCTCACTGATATGGAAGGCCTAGGTAGTGTTCAATCTTTGAACGGAGGAGAGCTAACAATCAGAGACAATAACAATCTTTCTTCACTCTCTGGACTTTCTGTTCAAGACGTAAATTCAATCTCGGAATTAGTAATCATTGATAATCCTTTATTGCATGCTTGTATTGAAGCCTTTGTTTGTGAATATATTTCCGAGGATTTAGATACCGATATAGAAGATAACGCCTATGGTTGCGAGTCTGAAGATGAGATTCGGATCAACTGTGGAATATACGGTATCGCGTATCATCCAGTGTATTACGACTTAAATGAAGATGGTAACTGGTCCGCCAATGAACCATTTATACCAAATCTGGAAATTCAAATTTCACCAACGGATCAATCGACCTATAGTAATGCTACTAATGGTGGTTACATTTACTTGCAACACGGAGATTACACATTGGAACTAGGGGAGAACACCTTCGATAATTGGGAACTAATTGATGCCAATTCGCTTGCTCAAAATATAAGTTTAGACTCGATTCAAACCAAGGACACTATTTATTGGGGGGTTACTCCTTTAACTTTTGAATCACAACTAGCGACTACTATGACCTATGGTTTACCTCGTTGTAACGAAATAGTCACCTTTGAAGTCATAGCCATAAATGATGGTACTACAACTGCTGACGGAACCTTGTGGTTTGAAATCGACCCGGAAATCATTGATGTAATTTATGTAAACACTCCAGATTCCACTGATGGTACATGGAGAGTTGGTTGGGATTTTCAAGGACTTTATCCAGGACAAAGCATTAAAAAAATTATACAACTTCAGATTCCTGGTCCGCTAACCTTTTCTATAGGAGATTCCTTAAGTTTTGAAACCCAAGTTCTTTTTGAAGATCAGAATGGAAGTCAACTAAGCAGTCCACATGAACACGACATAGAATTATTATGCTCTTATGACCCTAATGACAAATTGGTAGAGTCAATGTACCCCGAAGACTATGCCCTAAGTGATCAAGCCTTGATCTATACCGTTCGATTCCAAAACACAGGAAATGCCGAAGCTTATGATGTGGTGATCAAAGATCTAATTGATCACAATCTGGACAAGAGTACTTTCAATGTAATTAGCAGTAGTCATGAGGAAATTCTGAGCACCTATTTTATAGAAGACTTACTTACTTTCGAATTTCGCGATATTTTTCTACCCGATAGTACAAGTGATTTTGAAGGAAGTCAAGGTTATGTGATGTATAGTATAAAACCTGATGCCGATGTAGACGATTTTACAGTCATTGAAAATACAGCAAGTATCTACTTTGACTACAATCCCGCGGTGATAACCAACACGACTACAAACACTATGTTTACCACTTTTGATCAGGATGAGGATGGCTTTGCCTTCTGGGAAGATTGTGATGATAGCGATCCACTTATAAATCCAAATGCTGACGAAACTCCTTATAATGGA